>JBIKZM010000206.1:0-3467 GCA_044354735.1 Crocinitomicaceae bacterium | reverse complement strand
GGTAACCGAACGCAGCGCCGCTCCACAAGCAAAGGTTCCCGGCTCGGTAAATAGCCCCATCAGCGTGATAAAACCGCCATAAGAGCCACCGTAAATCCCTACCCGACTCGAGTCAATGGCATAATTCGAAACCAAAAATTGTTTGGCATCGACAAAATCTTGCAAATCTCTACCGCCCATGTGTCGGTAAATTGCGGTGCGGTAGTCGCGGCCGTAGCCCTCACTCGCTCTGTAGTCCACATCGAGAACGGTGTAGCCTTTTTCGATGAGCAGTTGATGAAACATGAATTCGCGCTGGTAGTAGCTCCAGTAATGGTGCGCGTTCTGCAAATAGCCTGCGCCGTGCACAAACAAAACAGCCGCACCATTTTTAAGTTCGGGCTTGGGCGTGTACATGCGTGCGTAAACTTCAACGCCATCTGAGCCTTTAAAGCTTAAAATTTCGGGCTTTTGCCAAGGATAGGTTCGGAATACTTCTGTAGTTGACTTCGTTAGTTGAACTTGCTCTTTCGGATTTTTGAGCGAACATGTAAAAATTTCCCAAGGCTGGGTACTTGTGCTGAAACGGTAGGCCAATTGCTTTTCGTCTGGTGAAAGTTGTACTTCGTAGGCGCCAAGTTCTGAAAGTAGTGGTTTGATTTCTAGCTTTTTGAGATCCAACTTGTAAAAACTACGCGCCCCAGGATGCAATAAATTGGTATTCAGGTAAAAAGAATTGCTATCCTTAGATAAAAGCACTTGATGGACTTCAAAGTTTCCACTGGTGAGCGACATCTTGGTTTGCGTGGCTAAATCTAAAGTATACAAATGGGAATAGCCGCTTTGCTCAGACTGAAAATAAATGACCTGTGCATCTTTGAGCCAACCAAGTGTGCCGGTCTCAAAATTCCAAGACGAAATACCAGGCCCGCCTATCCAAGCGGTATCGTGTTGGTGCTCGAGTTCTTGAATTTGGTTTGTGGCTAAATCTATGCAGACAATCCAGCGGTCTTTGTTGTCTGCACTGCGGATGTCCATGAGCGCAAAGGGTTTGGTTTTTGCAAAAATAGCGGGATGAAAAATAAGTGCACGCTCTTGTGTATTTAATTGTGTGAGCCCTGAAAAATCGAGCTCCAGTAAAGAGTCTGAACGCAAATCATGAAGAAATAAGCGCTGGGATGGTTCTTCATTCTGAACTTTACCACGCGATTTTTCATTGAAAACATGCGCATCAGTAGCAATATAATGCGGCACTTCAGTTTGTTTTTCTTCGGGTTGCTGTTCTTCCTTGAGCAATACAAAATGTGCAGTGGGGTCAACTTGCAGGGCACCTTGCTGTTCAAACGCGATGAATTTGACTGAAGGTAAATCAATTTTGGTGTTTTGCAATTCTTGTTTGCGAATGCTTTCAAAGAGTTCTAGTTCTGCCAGCGTAAAGGCAGTTCCTTTTTCTTTTGGGGCTGGTTTTTTTTGATAGTTCATGAGTTGCTTGGCCATCCCATTTTGAAGGTCAAACAAGAACAAGCTTTGACCCTGCTGAAAAACAACGGTCTGCACTTTGTTTTGAGCTTGCAGATTCCAAATATCATTAGCGAACAAAGGGAAGGATTTGATTTGCTTGGAGGTAAGGTCATTGAATTGCAGTTCGTTTTCAAAAATGCGCACCTGATTCAAAGCACCTTGCCCAGGCGTCCAGGTCCAGCGGCTACGCCATTCTTCTGAACCTAGCACTTTTGTTTGGCCGAGTGGAAGCTGGCAACTATAATAGTTGGCTTGCAAAGAGTCTGGATGTTTTTTCCAATAATAAATTTGCTTGCCATCTAAGGCCCATTCTGGAGCTTCTGGCAAGGCACCCACAAAACCGGGGCCTTTCATGATTTGGTCGAGTTGCAGCTGTGCAGTACCATAAGCGGCCATACAACAAACAAAAGAGATGAGCAAGGTAATTTTCATTCGCTAAAAATAGAAATAATTGTACTTTTGAATGAAAGAATCGGCATGAAGAAATTGCTTTACATGATCTTACCCGAAAGGGCCTACCTACTTACCTTGCATCGGTTCTTTTACCTGCTCTATGATTTCGGCTTTCTAAAGAACAAAGAAGCCTTTAAATTTCATTATTTTGTCAAGCGCATTATCCAACCCAACTTTGTGGTCATTGATATCGGAGCCAACCTCGGGTACTTTGCCAAAAATTTTGCGCGCTTGGCCAATAAAGGAAAGGTCATTGCCATCGAACCCCTACCCCAATTCCACGCCATCCTCGATCATTTCATCGGAAATCAAGAAAATGTAGAGCTTCATAACGTGGCGCTCGGTAAAGAAGCCGGTAGCATCACCATGGTACTTCCACAAACCAACGGTATGCTGCGCACGGGCTTGCCACACATCATGCGTCCGGAAGAAAAAAGCACCACTGAACGCACCCAAACGGTTCAAATGGTCAATACTGCTGACTTTTTCCACACTTTTGAGCGCATAGACTACATCAAATGCGATATCGAAGGCCACGAATGGGAGGTTTTTGAACTCCTCGAAGACATCTTGACCAACAAACGCCCTATCGTTCAATTGGAAATTGACCCCAAAAATGAAAGCAAGCTCTTTGCGCTTTTTGAAAAGCTTCAATACCAACGTTGTGGTCTTGACCAACAAATGTGCAAAGTAGCATCCAACACGCATTTTGGTGGAGATTATCTTTTTGTCCCGAAAGAAAACTTGCAACTCCTCGACACATGGAACGTATAACTTCCCTGCTTTGCCTTTTATTTACCGTCCTTTGCCTAAGTTCCATGTTCATTGGCTGCGAGAAAGGCACTGGCGAATTCAAAATCAAAGGAACCGTTACAGACAATACTTTTAACCAAGGACTAGAGGGCGCGAGCGCTGCTCTCTACAAGGTTCCGATCGGTACCTCCGACGAGCTTTTTGTAAAAAGCGTCGTGCTATCTTCCAATGGCACTTATGAATTTACTGTACCCAGAGAACGCATGGAGCGCTATATTTTGCGTATCGAGAAAGATTTATATTTTCCGATCGAGAAAGAAGTTTATTATTCCGAACTCAGCATCAAAACAGACAATATTTTTGATTTGAATACTAAAGCGATGGCGTGGGCTAAAATTCACTTCAAGAATTTGAACCCGAACCCACTAGATCATTTCAGGTATATCAAGCAAGAAGGCTTAGCAGCCTGCGCGAGTTGTTGCCCGAGTACCAACCAAGATTTTTATGGTGCGTTGGATACCACTTTTTATTGTTTGAACAATGGGAACACCACCTACTCGCTGTATTATTGGGAGTTGAACACCCAAAACAGTGGCCCAAAGAGCGCATTCACAACTGCTTTTGACACCACCCTTATTGAGGTGATCTATTGATTGGCTTTGAATTTAGAATCAGGAAGACCTTGATTCACTTTATAATTGCTAAGCTGCAAAACAATAGTTCCTGTTTGAGACCCATCAGATGCTTTTGTTTTTTTCTTG
>JBIKZM010000205.1:0-3494 GCA_044354735.1 Crocinitomicaceae bacterium | reverse complement strand
CAAAGGCGATCACCAACGGACTCACTATTCGCTTGAGTAAGGTTTTTAAATGACTCCTTAGAAATAGATATCCAACAAACAGCAGAACTACCCACAAGGAGGCAATTCCCACTAGGAAAGAGCTAAAAAACTTGGCGTACGTGAACATTAAATCAGATACATCTTTTACCGCAAAAACGCCTGCAATGGCGCCAAAAACACCAATTGGGGCAAATTTCATGACGAAATTGACCATTTTAAGGATAATATGTGATGTTTTATCAAGCGCGTTGATTACCGGCTTCACGTTATCACCAATGGATGCAGCGGCTAAACCAAAAAATATGGAAAAAATGACAATTTGAAGAATTTCATTCGTAGCCATTGCTTCAAATACTGACTTCGGGATGATGTGTTCTATGAAATGTTGAATCGAAAAATCTTGTGTCTTGTCAGTAAGTTCTGTTGCGGTTGTTTGATCAACATTGGACAAATTGACTCCTTTTCCGGGTTGCAAAAAATTAACCCATAAAAGACCTATAATTAAGGAAACAAAAGAGGCGGTAAAAAACCAAGCCAAGGCCCTACCCCCAATTCGGCCAACCGATTTGAGATCTCCTAATTTGGCAATTCCTACAATGAGCGTTGTAAGTACCAAAGGTGCAATGATCATTTGAACCAAGCGAATAAAAATGGTAGCAAGTAACTTGATATGGGTGCTAAATTGGACCGCAGTTTCTGCCTTGAAATTAGAATGTACAAAAGCGCCTAGAACGCCACCCAGCACCATTGCAATTAAAATGTAAAGTGTCAATCTGTTCTTCTTGGTCTTTTCGGGTGCTGTTTGCGCTGAATCTTTGTGCATATCTCTTCAAGATTTATATTTGAGTCCATGAAAATAGGAAAAAGCACAAACATGACAAGGGATGATTACATTTCGTATCTTTGAATTTCAATCAACACATGGCAACTCATCAAGAACTCGACTTCAATTTCAATGAAGATCAAATGCGCCTCAAAATACGTGCGCTAGAACAAACATTAGAAAAAATCTATCTCGGTGGAGGGAAAGCCCGTATCGAAAAGCAACATGAGAGCGGCAAGCTCACTGCAAGAGAACGCATAGAACAACTACTCGACCCTCATTCCGAACACATTGAAATTGGTGCACTTGCAGGTCATGACATGTATGCTGAGCACGGAGGTTGCCCCGGGGCTGGTGTTGTTGTTGTTATTGGCTACGTATCTGGCCGTCAATGTATTGTAGTAGCCAACGATGCAACAGTAAAAGCAGGTGCTTGGTTTCCAATCACGGGTAAAAAAAATCTGCGTGCCCAGGAAATCGCCATGGAAAACCGCTTGCCCATCATTTACCTTGTAGACTCCGCAGGTGTCTATTTACCCTTGCAAGAAGACATCTTTGCAGACAAAGAACACTTCGGTCGCATTTTTCGCAACAACGCAAAAATGTCAGCCATGGGTATTACCCAAATTGCAGCGGTTATGGGGAGTTGTGTGGCAGGCGGAGCCTATCTCCCTATTATGTCCGACGAATCGCTCATTGTAGATAAAACCGGAACCATCTTCCTTGCAGGATCATATTTAGTCAAAGCCGCAATTGGCGAAGACATTGACAACGAAACACTTGGAGGCGCCACCACTCAAACAGAAATTTCCGGCGTTTGTGATTATAAAGTAGCCGATGACGCCGCTTGCTTGCTCAAAATAAGAGATTTGATTTCACGCATTGGACACCAACCAAAAGTTGGATTCGATCGCTGTGAAGCCAAAGAGCCTGAACACAAAACAAATACCGCTTATGGGTTCATTCCCGCAGACCGATCCAAACCCTATGAAACCAAATCCTTGCTGAAAACCATAGTAGACGAAGGTTCTTTAAGCGAATACAAGGCGGACTTTGGCAAAACACTCATCACTACCTATGCCCGCATCGAAGGTTGGAGTGTTGGGATTATTGCCAATAACCGCAAAGTGGTGAAGAATGCGAAAGGAGAAATGCAATTTGGTGGTGTAATCTACTCAGACAGTGCAGATAAAGCCGCGCGTTTCATTATGCTTTGTAACCAAAAACATATCCCTTTGGTATTTTTGCATGATGTGACCGGTTTTATGGTTGGTTCTAAAAGCGAACACGGCGGCATCATTAAAGACGGTGCTAAAATGGTCAATGCAATGGCGAATAGCATTGTGCCTAAATTCTCCATTGTGATTGGCAATTCATATGGGGCAGGCAACTACGCCATGTGTGGAAAAGCTTATGACCCGAGATTAATTGTTGCATGGCCAACCGCAGAAATTGCCGTGATGTCAGGTGCTGCAGCCGCCAAAACACTTTTACAAATTGAAGTTGCCAAACTTAAAGCAAAAGGAGAAACCATAGACCCTATTCGCGAAATGGCAATGTTAGACGAGATCAAAGCGCGCTATGACGCACAAATTTCGCCGTACTATGCAGCAAGTCGTTTGTGGATAGATGCCATCATTGACCCAAAAGAAACACGCAAAATTATTTCGATGGGCATTGAAATGGCTGCTCATCAAGGCTCACTACCCGAATATAAAGTGGGTGTGCTTCAAACTTAATCCTCAACAGCACTGCTTTTCTTGCCATTGAGATAATAGGTAAAGCCGAATCCTACACTTAAAAAAGTAGAATTTTTTTCAAATTCCAACGGATCATAGCCCATATTGCCTTCAATACCGATTAATTGAGGAGAAAAAGGATATGCATAAAGTGGATAACCTATTGTGAGTCTAAAACTTTGGTTGACATCTGCTGTTAATACCAAACTGATATTTGGTTCCAGGTAAATTCCCTCACGCATTTGAGGACTTTGACCAAGCTGAACCAAGGCATCAGAAACCACATAACTACGCACCCATCCTGCGCGCAAGCCAATATCAGTACCAAAACGCTCAGACCAAAATTTTTCATGACCCGTTTTCAAGAATGCTGCTGCAGAGTGAATGCCGCCATATACTTTTGGGGTGACTCTAAATTCATTGATCGCAAAATAACTATAATGTGCACCTATACCTACATAATAGCCTGATTTAAAGGCATATTGATAATGCATGCTCGCGTGCACCAAACCTTGCATAATATTTTGGTACGGTTGATTGCCCATCGCATTCGGTAGACATAAATCCAATGTGAAGGAATCGTCTGGATCAATTTCCTGGGCATTTAGTTGTAGAGTTCCTGTAAAAAGGAAAAGGAGAAGAATAAAAATTTGGTGCTGCGCCATCATATATAAACCAGCCTTTAAAGCATGGAACAAAACTATAACAATTTATTGACTCAAAAAGTTACAACTATAAATCCTAAAATCCACTAGCTATAAGTTATAGGACCAAAAAAAATTACCTCACAAAAAAAAAGCCCCACATTGCTGTGAGGCTTTTAAAATCGGCATCGACTTACTCTCCCACGATCAAAACCGCAGTACCATCAGCGCAAGCAGGCTTAACTTCTCTGTTCGAAATGGGAAGAG
>JBIKZM010000204.1:0-3518 GCA_044354735.1 Crocinitomicaceae bacterium | reverse complement strand
TCTTTGGGTCTGTGTTGCTTGGGGCAGGAACTAATGTTGCGGTACCAGGGCTTACGTAGCCATAAAAGGTAGCTTCTTGCGCAAAAGCGAGGCTAGTGAGGCTGAGTAAGCCAATGAGGTAGCGTAGTTTCATAGGATAGTTTTGAGTTTAGCAGGCTGAAATTATAAAAATTTATTTAGAAAATAGGCGCTTTCAACTAAATTTACATCCTATGAAAATCCTTTTGTCTCCGGCCAAACTCATGCGGTCTTATCCGCAAGCTAGCACAGCGTCTTCGCGCTTTCAAAAAGAGCGCAAAGAATTGATGGCCGTCTTGAAAAGCTGGTCAGTGAATGCGTTTAAATCTCAGATGAAACTCTCTGAAGAAAAGGCCAAAGAAACCTTTGCGCTCATTCAAAAATGGGGCTCAAAATCCAATAAAGCCAACAGTTCACCAGCTTTATTTGCTTATATAGGAGAGGCTTTCAAGGCCTTAAATGCCGAGCAGTTGGCACCCCAAGAGTTATCCTATCTTCAGGAAAATCTTTATATTCTATCGGGCTTGTACGGCGTTTTGAGCGCAGAAGAAAAAGTAGAGCCCTATCGCTTGGAAATGGCCCAGCGGGGCGTGGCGCCAGCGGGGCAATCATTGCACACTTTTTGGAGAGCTCATGTAGAAAAATACCTGCTCAAGGAACTCCTGAAGGGCGAACAAATTCTCAATTTGGCAAGTTCTGAATACAGCGATCTTTTGCAAGATAAGCGTTTGCAAGCGCGCCTCATTACACCGCATTTTTTCGAGTTGAAAAATGGCCAACTAAAGTCTGTGTCGGTTTTTTCCAAGCAAGCACGAGGTGCCATGGCCCGTTGGTGCGCAGTGCGCAACATCAGCCAAGCTTTTGAAGTCAAGGATTTTGAAGACTTAGGTTATCAGTATAGTAAAGAAAAGTCAGGTGAAAACAACTTGGTTTTTATCCGTTAAAGTCGAAATCAGGGTTTTGTTCAAGCACCTCCCAGGTATGGTCTGCGAGTAATTTGACGCTCGCCAAATAAGTGAGTGTTTCACCAGATTTACCCCAAGATTGCGGCCCAATGAGAGAAAGCATGAGTTTTTGGTCCGCTTTGCGGTAGAGGTGATAGGTATGATTGATGAGGGGTTCAAAGCGCAGCTCTGTTTGGTAGATGTAATCAGAAATAGATTTGCGGACTTGAATTTTTTGGGCTTGTGACGCCAACAATTGCATTTGCTCATAAATTTGAGAGAGCTGCATGTCGGTTTGTTGGTTCATGGCACTCAGTGCACGGCCCTTGAGTTTGCCGGTGTCTTCGGGCTTGATAACCGCCCCACCAACGGTGTGTGCATAGGGAAGCAAATGCGGATTCACGGCAATTTTATCGGGGTCTATCGGATTGATAAATGCTTCGTTTTTCTGCTTTGCTTGTTTCATATTAAACCAAATTACTTAGGGCTTCGCCAACTGCTGAACCAATTGCCACCCCCATGCCTCCCATACGAACACCTGCGTGTACGTTTTTGTTCAAGGAGCGGATAATTGGTTTTTTTTCAGCACCCACACACATAATCCCAGACCACTCGTAATCGATTTCAAAAGCTTGGCCCGGTAGGATTTCTTCTTTGAGTTTGTGCAACAATGCCGCACGGATGAGTTCATTTTTTTCAAAGTCTGTACTTGTTTCGTTTTGAAAGTCCAGATGCCGCCCGCCACCTAATAAAATGCGCTGGCCAACATCTCTGAAATAATAGTAACCGCGCTCACTGTGAAAGGTGCCTTTGATTTGATGCGCTAGGGGTTTGGTGACCAGCACTTGTGCGCGTGCAGGCCGGAGCTCATCTTGAAAATAGGCCTGCGCAAAACCGTTTGTACACAAGAAAAGGTGTTGGGCAAATAGCTGGCCATGCGTTGTTTCTATACAGACCTCATTTTCGCTAGACAGCCAATTTTTAACCTCTGTTGCAAATAGGAACTGAATGCCAGCGGCAATGCACTGTTGGTAAAGTTGCGCAATCATTTGGCCTGTATCGATAGCTCCTTCATGCGCATTGAAATAAGCAGCTTGATACCCTTTGAAACCAAATTTGGCTTGAAAATCAAGGTCTTTGCGGTAGACCTCTTTTAAGCCAAAACGCACCGTGAATTGGGCGTTCAAATCGTGAATAAAGCTGGTATCGAGGTCTTGTTCTTGATGGCCAATTAAGTCCCAAGAACCACAATTGCGGTAGTGCATATTGGCCAGTCCAACTCTTTTTTTAAGCAGTTCGAGTCCGCTGAGCCTCAGTTCAATGGTTTCCCAGACCTTGTCTTCGGGGATATGTTGGAAGTCTTCTTGGAGTTCTGTTGGGCTGCCAAAACAGGTGAAACCTGCATTTTTTGTACTGGCGCCAGTCGGCAAGTAGCCGCGTTCAAGCACCGTGATTTTTTCATTCGGAAAGCGGGTGCGAAGCGAGAGCGCAGTGGACATCCCAACAAGCCCTGCCCCCACGATAATAAAGGTATTGCCGACGAGATATTGCTCGCGTTCCCAGTAACTCAATTGATCAAAACGCAGCATTTTTTTTCCTCGTTGATTTTTAGCAAATTTGTGTCTGAAACAAATGTACCAAATTGCGTTGAATTGGTTCATTTGACTAACCGATGTTTACCATGATCAAATTACTCATATTTGTCCTATTGTTTTTGCCTGTTGGGCTAATGGCTCAGCGCGATTTCCTTGTTGTTATCGAAGGCCGCACCACCAATTTACTTGACCGAAAAGATCTTTACGGCGTAAGTATCGACCTCATGCAGCAAGATGCCGTCCTGACAAAAGTACTTAGTAACCAGAGTGGCCAATTTTACGTTTCGGCAAAAATATCACAAGGTATGCCCGTTCAACTCCGCCTTACCAAAGGGGGCTATCTCACTAAATACGTCTTATTTGAGCTCACCACACTACAGGGCCAGGCGAAGAGCCCAAACGGTTTGCAACTTTCGCGCAACCTCAGTTGCGAACTTTACGAACTCAAACCCGACGTAGACCTGACTTTTGCTAAAAATCAAATCACAGACAAATACGTTTGGTCTTCAGGTGCTTTGTTACAGGTACCGTTGGTTAAATCCGATGCAGATGCCAAGGCCAAGGAGGCTTACCAGTTTGCAAACGATCAAAAATCAGTTTCGCGTCTTTTGCAACTTGCCAATCAGCAAATTACAGCTAGTCAGCCAGATAACGCCATTCCCTTTCTAGATTCCATTCTTGTGATTCGGCCAAACGACGCGCTTGCCAGTCAAAAAAAGCAACAAATCATCGATCAAAAAGCACTAGATATCAAGCGCATGCAAGATGAAGTCCAGCAAGGTCAGTTACTCCAAGAGGCCATTGCAGCCAAAAATGCTGGCGATCTCAATTTAGCTGAAACCAAACTCAAAGCAGCAGATGCTTTGATCCCTAATCAACCAAAAGTTACAGCCGAGCGTCAAGAACTCACGCAAATGCGCAACGAAGCAGCGGATGCTCAAGCCAAAACGCAAGCTTTTCA
>JBIKZM010000203.1:0-3520 GCA_044354735.1 Crocinitomicaceae bacterium | reverse complement strand
ACCAATGAATCAAAAATAGTGAGAATGGCAATAGAGGTAAGCAGCAAACTTTGTTCACCCTTACCCACAGCACCAGTTAGCTGAGAAAAAAGGATGACCAAGCCAAGGTTGAGCAGTGCCGAAAGCACCCGAACGCCAAAATTGCCAAAAATACTACGCCACATCTTTATGGAGTACCAGTTGATAGGCCTCTAAAAACAATCCTGCAATGGCTGTTGGACTGTATTTTTGCAGCGCTGCTTGATGGAGTGCTTGCGTTGAAAAGTGTTGTTGCTGAATGAGGATCATGGCAGCTAAAAGCGCTTGCTCATCTTCGGAAGGCACTAAAATACCGTTGCTCTCGTTTATAACCTCTGCCACACCTCCCACATTGGTGGCAATCATGGGGGTGCCCGTAGAGAGCGCCTCCAATAAAACGCAGGGTAAATTTTCAAAACGACTGCTCAAAACCAATGCATCGGCAAATTGGAGTATGGCTGCCACCCCAGCGCTGTCTTGACAGCCATGAAAATGAATAGAGTTCGCAAAATCAAAACCTTTAATGAGCTTTGCATATGTGCTGTAGTCGCCATCTGACACAACGTGCAGCTCTACTTTTTCTTGTTGTTTTTTGAGCTGGTGAAAAGCGCGCAGCAACAAATGAAAGTTTTTTTGCTCCGGATCTAAAGATGAAATATGCACAAAACGGTAAACGCCATGTGGGCGTTTTTCTAAAGGCGCAAAAATGTGTGGATCAACTGCATTGGGCACCACCTTCATTGGCGCGGTGATACCGAAGCGCTGCATGGCTGCAGCTAAATCTAGAGATACAGGCATGATGAGATTGGCTTTTTTACCAATCCAGCGCGAAAAGAATTGCTGAATGCGCGATGGTTGTGGTTGCGCATATGCATGGTAACACGTCCAGTGTTCAGTAAAAAGCAAAGGAATACGCCATCTGAATTTCAGCAAGACTCCGACCAGACCAATGGGATAAAGGACATTGGCGTGAATTAAATGTGGTTTCTTCAGTTTGGTTTGTGCTGTAAATTTCCAATAGGCGATGAAAATCTTGAAATAGTTGATGAATACACCAACTATGAAAAGTTCATTTTTGGGAATATAAATCAGGTGTTCTTCATAGGGCTCCTGACGTGACTGGTGGGTAAGGGCTTGATGCGTGGTGCTCAAAACAACATGCACGACGGCTACATCGGCAATTTGCTGAGCGGCGAGGATGTGTTGCTGCACAAAGTTACCTTCAGTTGGCCTATTGACATTTGGGTACCAACTTGAAATAAACAATACTTTAGGCCGCACTTGCATAGGTTGAAATTATAAATTCTTTTGATACACTTCTTCGAGTTGTTGGAGTGCATAATCGATTTCTTCTTTGGTGGTAAAACGAGAGAAGGAGAAGCGTGCATTAGGCCTAGACATGTCGGCACCAATTCCTTCTAAGACATGAGAGCCTTTGGCTGCGCCTGAGGTACAGGCCGAACCCCCACTCACCGCAATACCTTTCAAATCTAAAGTAAACAAAAGAAGACCGGATTTCGGTGTAGCCGGTAAACAAATGTTCAACACCGTATAAAGTGCTTTTTCATAACTGGTTTCACCATGAAATAACACATCGGGGAAAAGCGTTTGCAAACGGCTGATCATGTATTTCTTAAGACCCCAGACATGCGCTTGATGTGCTTCAAGATCAGTGTAGGCTAATTCAACGGCTTTGGCCAATCCAACAACACCTGCAATGTTTTCGGTGCCACCGCGCAAACCGCGCTCTTGCGCACCCCCATGAATGAACGGATTGATGCGCGTTTTTTTGTTGACATATAAAAAACCAACGCCTTTAGGGCCATGGAATTTATGGGCTGCGCAGGTAACAAAATCGATATCGAGTGCAGCTAAATCAAAATGGTAGTGCCCCATTGTTTGAACGGTGTCTGAAAGGAAATAAGCCCCATACTGCCGACACAATTGCGCAACGGCCGCTAACGGAAGCAATGTAGCGATTTCGTTGTTGGCATGCATAAGGGCTACAATAGAAGGAATATGGTCTTGTAAAAGCTGCTCGAGTTCTTGCAGATCAATGTTGCCTTTGGCATCCAAAGATAGATTCACCACTTCTGTGGACTCCTGCGCTTTGAGCGCCTCAGCTGCATGTCCAACAGCGTGGTGTTCTATTGAGGAGGTAATGATGCGCTTGACGCCAAGTTGCGTAACAGCTGCATGCAAGGCCATGTTGTCTGCTTCTGTACCTCCGGAGGTAAAAATGAGCTCGGAAGGTGCACAATTGAGCGTTTTGGCAATGCTGCGCCTTGAATTTTCTAAAAGCGCCTTTGCCTCACGACCAAAAGCGTGTGTAGAGGATGGATTCCCGAACGTTTGATACAATACTGGGATCATGGCTTCTACCACTTCTGGCGCAACAGGTGTGGTGGCGGCGTTGTCAAGATAGACGTTCATGCAAACTGTTTTGCCACGAAGATACTAAAATTAGTTTGCTTATCTTTGAGTAATGAATGCTCCGCTCGCAGAACGCATGCGCCCACAGACGCTAGATCAATACATTGGTCAGCAACATCTATTGGCGCCCAATGCAGCACTGCGCAGGGCGCTAGATGCCGGCGTCATCCCCTCCATGATCTTTTGGGGGCCTCCAGGCGTGGGTAAAACCACCTTAGCACAACTCATTGCCCAGCATCTGCAGCGCCCAATTTATACGCTTTCTGCGATTTCTAGTGGCGTAAAAGATGTTCGGGAAGTCATCGCCAAAGTGCAGGGCGGCGGCATGTTTAGCCCCAAAGGTAGCATTCTTTTTATCGATGAAATCCACCGCTTTTCAAAAGCGCAGCAAGACTCTTTACTCGGCGCCGTAGAAAAGGGCGTTATCACCCTTATTGGCGCCACCACAGAAAACCCATCCTTCGAAGTCATTTCGGCCTTGCTCTCGCGTTGTCAGGTCTACACATTAGTGCAGCACAGCAAAGCAGATCTTTTGGCTTTAATTGACAGAGCCATTCTCCAAGATCCTATTTTACAACGCAAACAAATCACACTCAGTCAAACAAATGCGCTGCTCAGGATATCTGGTGGCGATGCCCGTAAATTACTCAACGTATTCGAAATCATTGTTGGCACTTTTCAAGAGCAAAATGAAATTGAAATCACCGACGAAATCGTTTTGCAAAATGCACAACAGAGTTTGGCCAGCTATGACAAAGACGGGGAACAGCATTACGACATCATTTCTGCCTTCATCAAATCAGTCCGGGGATCTGACCCTAATGCAGCTGTTTATTGGTTGGCCAGGATGGTAGAAGGCGGCGAAGACCCCAAATTCATCGCCCGCCGCTTGGTCATTTTAGCAGCCGAAGACATCGGCCTTGCCAACCCCAACGCACTCTTATTGGCCAACGCCTGTTTCCAAGCTATTGAAAATGTTGGTTGGCCAGAGTCTCGCATCATCCTCAGCGAGTGTACGCTCTATTTGGCGAGCTCACCTAAAGGCAATGCAGCCTACATAGCGATCAAT
>JBIKZM010000201.1:0-3538 GCA_044354735.1 Crocinitomicaceae bacterium | reverse complement strand
TACCAATTTACCTTGGCTGTCCATTAACTGAACGGTAACTTTTCCTTCCCAAAGCTCAGGTGCTTTGATTATGGTAAAGTTGGTTGCAGGATTTGGCGAAATTTGAAAAGGATCGTTTAAGGTAATTTGTACCGGTGATGGTGGTGCAATAGGAAAAATACCATCTGGTTGTATAAAACCGACATTGAGTCTTTTGCCCGCAAGAGAAAATTGTCCTATAATAGGTTCTCCCATCGTGAATGTCACTTTATTGTTTAAGGCCGTTGGAGCACCTAAGGTCAAATTTTTTAAATCTCGTCCAGCAGAGGAGAAAATAAAGCGATCAGGAACTTGCTGTGAGAATAAAGTAAAGAAATTGACACATAAAAAGAGTGCAATTGTAAGTCTTGAAAAGATCATGTCAATATATTTTAACAATACTGTAAAATTAGTCAGTAAAATATATTTCACACAATATAATTGAGGAATTTGCGAGTTACCCGATTTTAAACCATAAAAAATTTTGCTATCAAACAAAAAAACCCCGAAGAAACTTCGGGGTTTTTTGTGTGGTACCTCCAGGAATCGAACCAGGGACACAAGGATTTTCAGTCCTTTGCTCTACCAACTGAGCTAAGGTACCAGCTATTGGTGGATGCAAATTTAACACATTTTTACTGTTTTACACAAGCTGAAAAGCAAAAAAGTTCAAAAAAGCTCCTTAATTTTGGATATGAGTGCTCAAAAAGAAGTCTATTTAATCGACGCCGGAAATACCCACATCAAATTAGCACTTGCGAAAGAAGGTGTCATTCAGCAAATTGAGCGTTTTGCTCACCACGAGTTTCAAATTTCGACATTAGACCGTAACATCCCCCTCGCCTTTTCGTCAGTCATTGATGAGGCATTGCGACAATTGATTGCTACTCATTTTGAACAAACTTTTGAAATTACACCCATGATCTCGCTACCGTTTCAGATGGCCTATCAGAGCCCCCAAACTTTAGGGATGGATCGGCTTTGTAATGCAGCTGCGTTAAGTGCGAAGCACCATGGCAAAGCACGTTTGGCGATTGACCTCGGCACTTGTGTCAAATTTGACTTTCTAGATGCGCAAAACAACTACCTCGGCGGGTCTATTAGCCCGGGCTTGCAAATGCGCGCCAGCGCCATGGCTCATTTTACGGCTAAATTGCCTCAAGTAGAGGGCAAACGCACGCTGCAACTCATCGGCACAAACACTCAGGAAAGTCTAGAAATTGGCACTTACTTGGGTTGGCAGAAAGAGATTGAAGGCCTCTTGTGCGCTTATCAAGAAAAGTATCCAACGCTTGTTGTTTTGCTCACGGGTGGCGATGCTATACATTTTGATTTGGGCCAAAAAAATGGCATCTTTGTACACGAAAACTTAACCTTAGAAGGCATTCTTGCTCTTTATCACGCCAATGCATAAATTATTCACTCTTCTCTTTACAGCCACTTTTTGCAATTTCTTTTTGGCGCAATCCATCACGGCTGAGCCGGCAAGCTTTTACGGGCTTGGTGAAATGAGTTCAAAAGGCCACGGAATTTTTGATGCGCTTGGCAAAAACGCCATCAATTTTTTTGACTCCACTTTTGTCAATCATTACAACCCAGCCACCTACAACCGCCTGAGCAAAGGCGCAACGCTCTATACAGTGAGCATCCATTCACGACAATCTTGGTACAGCAATTCAAGCGCGCAGCAATTTGCAGCCACGCCTATGGTAGAGCAATTTACACTAGGATTCAAGATCCGCGAACAAATGGGGCTCTCCTTTGGGCTGCGTCCGTTTAGTGCGCGCGGCTATCAAATCAACGAAACGCAATTTACGGGCCTAGACTCCATTCGCTACAACTACACTGGAAAGGGCGCCATTCAAGACCTCTATTTAGGCTATTCTTTCGGCTTGATTGAAAAACCAAAGACCAAGCTCGCTATCGGTGCCAACGCTTCTTATTTATTCGGCACCCTTGTCAATGAGCGCAGCTCTGAATTGCTTACCGGAGCCACTTCAGCTGGAGGTATCGAGCGCAATTCATTGGTGATCCGTTCTTTTCATACCGAAATAGGCAGTTATTTCATGCAACAACTTGGTAAAAACCACGCCGTCAGCCTAAGTGCTGTATACCAACCCCAACTCACCCTTGGCGGCACCTATCAGCGTGAACTCTACAGCTCGGCTACCATCGGCGCACCAAATACTTATGATACCATACTCAACAGCAGCCAGTCGTTTACAGCACAATTAGCGCAAAGCACCCAATTTGGTTTGAGTTACGGATGGAAACTTCCCAAATACAAGCGCCAGACGCGCGAACTTCATCCACAACTTCAACTTTTTGCCAGCTACAGTCTGTTTGGTTCACTGAGTCAGAACCAAAATTTACTCACCGGTTTCGATCAAAAAGACTACAACCGCATGAGCTTCGGGCTACAATTCCAACCAGAATACAAAGTGCTTGAAAATATCGCTACGCTCAAAGGTTTAGAAAAAATCAGTTACCGCGTGGGCTACTACCAGCAAACTTTACCCTACACCAATAGCGGACTGCAATACCAAGAACAAGGCCTCACCGTTGGTTTTGGCTTGCCTTTACTCGCTCAAGTATCTTTGTCTTCAATCAACGTCGGGCTCACATTCGGGCAACGCACCATTGCAACGGGTATCTGGAAAGAACAATTCATTGGCGCTCGAGTTAGCTTGATCATGGCTCCTTCAAACTTTGAAAAATGGTTCCGCAAGCGACAGCTCGATTGATGCGAACGCGCGCACTTTTGCTGCTTTCAATTGGCCTATTGCTCATGCAGAGCAGTTGCGAAAACGATGTTGCACTCGTGCAGCGGATCAGTTACGGAGCAGATGCGCCAACAGAAAGCACTAAAAATTTGGTGCTCACCTATGCCGAAAATGGCTATGCCAAGGTAGAGATCCATGCGGCGCTCGCCGAAACCTACCGAGGGCAAGCTCAAATTACCAAAATCAAAGACAGCCTCAAGGTGTATTTCTTCAATGAACGCGGAGCTATTGTATCCACACTGAGCGCACTTTACGGCGAAATCAATTACAGTACGGGCGAGCTCATGGTCAAGGACTCAGTGCGCTTGTACAACCACAAAAAACAACAAACTCTCGAAACCGAGGCCCTTTTTTGGAACCAAAAAGACAGCAGTATTTTTACAGAATCTGCCGTTATTGTGCGTTCTCCAAAAGGAAAACTCTTTGGAAAAGGCATCCGAACAAAGCAAGATTTCAGTAATTATGTGTTGCTACAGCCCGTTGGCTCATGGCAAATCGAAAAAAACCAAACAATTCAATAAATGGCACAAAAAGATTTCATCAGTCGTTACAATCAGTTTTCTGGTTATTTCTGGCTCCTTATTACAGGTCTTAGTTTTTTAGTGATCACCTTCAAAATCATTACAGAAGGCCCACAAACTTGGGTGGCTTATTATGTGGTTCCCGTGATGGCGCTACTCATGTATTTCACCAAAAGATGGATGAGCAAACGCATGTACCGTCATTTGAACGAAATG
>JBIKZM010000202.1:0-3538 GCA_044354735.1 Crocinitomicaceae bacterium | reverse complement strand
AATAGTTACCAAAAACTAAACGGCGCAATGGCTATGGCCAACCTTTTGGCCTTCACCATCCATCACGGTTACGATGCCAAGCACTTATTGCACCACAGCAACGTAGCCGAAGATTTACTCCAAACGGTTTCAATAGCGAAACTCGGTGTTGTTCCGACGGATGCTATCGTCCCATTTATAAGCGCGCATGAGTAAGCAAGTGCTAAGGATTGAATTGCATACTCTTCTCCAACTCAGCAAGCCAAAAATTTCTTTGGAGGCCTTCGAAACTGTCTTGCAATCTATCCCCACTTCATTTGACTGGACTTACTTCTTGGATCGGGCCATTGCCAGCAAACTTGCCGGTTCCCTACTCCCCTATCCTGCAATTGCGCAGCAATATTACCCTGCTTACGTTCTCGAAAAAATCAAGGCCTACCAACAGCGCATTTTACTGCATAGCTCCTTGCTCAGGTCAGAAATTCTTGATCTTGCCCCAAAACTAGAAGCACAAGAGCTAGACTACGCCTTACTCAAAGGTTGGGACCTCCATTTTCGGTACGGCGTTTCCTTGAAACAACGCCAAATTTCAGACATCGATGTACTCATTCGGGCAAAAGACCTCGATCATCTTGAAGCCTTATTGCAGCAAAATGGCTACCAAACCACCCGCCAACACTACAAATCTAGCTTTCATCAAAAATGGCTCCCCACACACGCTCCCCTCATTGCGCGCAAAGCAGGCCTGCTGCTAGATGTGCATACCAACGCTTTTGCAAAAGAACACGGCATTGAACTGCCGCTCCATCTGGATAAAAAAGTAAAAATTGAGCTGCAAGAAGGCGGGCACATTTGGGTCTTGAATGAAAACGAAGCGCAATTATTTTTGGCTTTTCATGCCATCAAGCATTTGGAAGCACTGCATGATTTCAAAGGTGCGCAAATCGTTGAATTGACTATTTTGGGTATAGATGCGTCCGAGCTCACGGAGAAAGAAAAAATCCTTTTGGACAAATTAGCGGCGTTTTTAAATCGTTTTGAAAAACAGGAATTCAATTCCAACGAAATATACGATGTGTTCTTTGTGCAACAACTTGAAGGAGGAAAAGCCCCCTTATCCATTAAATACTTAAGCATACGTAAACGCTTAAAACTCAAAACCTCCTTATTTAAAAGCTTGATTTTGGCCCTTTTCGATTTGTTTCCGAGTAAAGCTTATTTAGAAAGTAGATTTGGAAAAGGTAATTATTTAGTATTGAATCTAAAGAGACTTCAATAGGCGCCTAGTTACCCGATAAGGTGTGGCCAAAAACAACAATGCAGCCTTCAATAATTCATTGCGGCGGTGTCTGACCTTGAAAGTGGGCAGCAGTGCCTTATGTGTTGAATTGCCGTTAATGGAGCGCACTTTTCCTAAATAAGCAGTTTGATCAAACAAAGGATCTGGTTGCGAACTGGAATCTCCTTGGGTTTGTAGGGTCCATTGACCATTCTGTTCCTGAATAGCAATGAGCCTGTGAAGTATGGCCTTGCCGTTGCGCGCGTGCGCTACTAACTGACCAACTTGTAGTTCTGCAAGCGGGACCTTATAGATTTCTAATTGAACCCCTCTATAAAGTGTCGGGAACATACTCCAACCCTGTGCCGTAAGCTTGACCTGCCTACCCGCATTGAGTTCATCCTTGACCCAAACCAACAAAAACGCATCTTTCTCTAAAGGCTTCACTAGCCAAATTTAAAGATCTTCTGCAGATATTCGTTCATGCCTGGGATTGAGCCAGGGTCTTGTGGTGGTGTTATGGAAGACATCATCACTAAGGCGATATCACAATCAAGGTGGATGACCTCCACCTTGGGTTGCTGATACTTTTTCTTTGGCGCAAATGGTTGAACTTGTTGCATTGCTTTATGTCTTTATGTCTTGTTAATGTTGGATGATGATTTTCTTGATTTCGGTCGTGGTGCCGTTCGTTACCTTGACCAAGTAAATGCCCGTTGTAGCTTCTAAATCAAATTCAGACTGCGCACCGTTGAGGTCTGCTTCAAACACCACCTGGCCTGCAGCATTCAGGATTTGAACGTGGTCCGTTTGGGTTTCGGATGGCAACTCTAACTCTACCAATACCTTGCCCCTGCCGTCAGAACCAATAAAGATGCCGCCTTCAATAGGCTCAGGATTAGCCCAATTGTTGCTTGGCGCTTGGTATTGAGTAATGACATCAGGCATGTAGAAATGCAAGACAAAACGGTTGTTGAGCGTACCGCTCGATGCATAAAACGCATAATGGTCATTAATGGTAAAATCTTGAATGCTGCCTTCTTGCTTGTCTTCAAGTAAAATGATGCCATTTTCCAAATTGAATTCAGCTAGCGTGAGTTCGTATACTTTAGAAGTAGGCAAATCGAAGTATAGCGGCACTGAAATGCGCTTTTTGTTGTTCTTGAGGCCGTTCATGACCAATTTCTTAGTTGCTGCAGTGGTATATACCTGCGCAAGGCCGCTAGCAAACATTTTTTCAGAATCGAAGGCGTCTACTCCATTGCTTTGGTCGTCGCGGAGATACACCAATGTTTGGTCGTATTTTGCGCCGTCTACGATATTTACACGGGCAAAAGCAGGATATTCCGCACTGCTTTTGAGTCCACCATAGTTCGCATTATGGTCGGTCATGGCGCGCGTCATGCTGATGTTTCCTGTGGTGCCGGTATTGCCCGCCACACGCACCCAGAACGCTTGCATTGGTGCAATGAATTGGTTGCTGGTGCCGCCAGAAGGGTTCACACCTAAGTTGCTGCTCGCATTGTAGGTATCAAACACCATGGAATTACCACTTGCCGCAGCACGCGTCCAAATTGTAGAGCTCATGTTATTGGCTCCTGCATGCATCATTTCAAAGTCTAAGTAAGCCGTATAAGGGTTCGCCAATAAATGATATCCTGAGAAATTCGCACCCGTCTTGGTAAGGCCCGTAAGTGTTGCATCTTGCGCATACAAACCAGTGCCATTAAAGCTGACGGTTCCGTTGCTGCCGCGGCGATACACAATACCAGTTGTTGGTGTCAAGGTAGTCGCATTTTGCACGACACCGTATTGTTGCGCTGTTTCTGACCAAGTCCAGGCTCGGTTAGTGGTAGTTTCATCGCCAAAACTTGAAGTTCTCGTAACATTCAACGGCACACCCATGTACCAGAAACGACCATCCAACACACCTCCATTATTCGAACCCGTGAGGTATTGCTGCACACTATATGTTCCGTTACCAGTTACACTTGTACCTTGCTTAAAGGTACCACCAGATTCGATGGTCATGGCACCGTTGTTAGTGAGGGTGCCGGTGATGGTGAGTTGTTTGTTGGCTGCTAAAATTACTGCTCCAGTTGATGCAGTGGTAGATAAATTCCCCACAGTGGTAAGCGCATCATTTAAGGTCACTGTACCTGCACCAGCTGTTTTAGAGAGCGTCGCTATATCTCCGGAGAAAAGCGATGTTGGTAAGCTTAGATTGGCCGCATTTCCAAAAGCAATTGTTCCTATACTTGCATCAATCTGTCCGCTACC
>JBIKZM010000200.1:0-3562 GCA_044354735.1 Crocinitomicaceae bacterium | reverse complement strand
GTAGCCTATGCAGATGAGGGTGTATTGCTCAGGCAGGCGGGCATTACGCTACCCATTTTGGTGATGAACGCCGAACCCGCCGGATTCGAAAGTTGTATTCAATACCAACTCGAGCCTGCCATTTATTGCCATGTGCACCTCGATGCATTCATCCGCACACTTATTTCCGCACAAATCCAAGAATACCCCATTCATTTAAAGTTTGACACCGGCATGCACCGCTTAGGTTTTTTGCCAGCTCATACCGATCAATTACTGCAAACGTTGCGTGCCCAACCTGAAGTGTCTGTAAAAAGTGTTTATAGCCACATGGCTTGTGCAGATGAGCCCGAGCATCCTATGAACGCGCAGCAAATTACGAGTTTTAAAAATATATGCAGTCAGTTAGAAAGCGCGCTGCCTTATCCATTTATCAAACACCTTTTGAATTCAGAAGGCGCTGCCCATTTCCCGGAGGCGCAATTCGATATGGTGCGTCTAGGCATCGGACTTTTTGGCGTCAATCACAACCCAGTTTTTGAGGCCAAACTCAAGCCAGTCATTTCTTGGATCAGTCAGATTTCACAATTGAAGCAACTCAAGAAGGGAGAATGTGTAGGTTATGGTTGTACGCAAGAATTGACAGCTGATAGCCAAATTGCCATTATTCCGGTCGGTTATGCAGATGGTTTCAAACGCAATTTAAGCAATGGAGCAGGCGGGGTGTATATCGATGGCGCATATTGCCCAACAATTGGAAGAGTGTGTATGGATATGATCATGGTTTTGGCACCAAATGCGCGGCCAGACGCTGAAGTTGAAATCATCGGCGCGCAACAATCTTTAAGTACTTTTGCTCAAAAGGCCCAAACCATTCCCTATGAAATACTTACAAGTATCTCACCTCGCGTGCAAAGAACTTACGTGAATGATTAATTTTAATACTTATTGAACTCGAATGCTGATGAAAACTATATTGCTCTTTTTGATTCTATCTTTTGTTTCCATGGCCAATGCCCAAGTTTCAAAAACTGAAGGAGACACCCTCAAATACTTGATTGTTCGCAATAACGGCGTAGAATACGTCGGTCAGATCTTATCCGATGACGGCCGTGAGTTATTGCTATTGACCCAACAACTCGGCAAAATCTACATCCCTAAATCAGAAGTAAAAAGTGTGACTTTAGTCGATGAGCAAAATGACTTTAAAGCAGGCGAATACTTAGGGGAGGGTGTTTTTACAACCCGCTATCAATTCACCACCAACGCTTTTCCAATCAAAAAAGGGGAAAATTATGCGCTCATTAATTTGTATGGGCCCGAAGTTCATTTTGGGGTGCTTCCCAATCTGAGTGTCGGCATTATGGCCAGTTGGATTGCCAGCCCAATCGCTTTAGCCTTGAAATATACCATCCCTACGCAAAATCCAAAGCTCAATTTTGGACTAGGCACCATCATGGCTTCAACGGGTTACCTCAATCAAGCAAAAGGCTACGGTGGCTTACATTGGGGCATGGCCACTTACGGAACGCGCCGCAGCAATGCAACGCTTTCTTTAGGTTATGGTTATTTCAATTCTGGCTTCTCTTTTTCAAGTCAGAATGCATATTATCAACCCGGAACTTATGCGGCCGTTTTGAACCAAGGGGCTTATAGTTTTCCGATACCAGAGATGCTTACCTACGAAAATAAAGTAGGAAATTTCAAGTCCCCAATTATTGGTATCTCCGGAATTACCGCGGTCAGTAAAAAAGCGAGCTTTATCTGGGATGTCATGATTATTGGTGGCAACAGAAGAACGATTTTTACCGATCAACAAATCCAGTATTTCTACGATCCAAATACAGGTCAGCCAAGTTCGGTCGTATACAATGATCCATTTAAAGAGGTCAAAAGCACCAATTTTGTGATCATGCCGGGCATGCGTTTTCAAAAGGACGAAAACAAGGCTTTTCAGGTGACGCTCGCCGGTATTATTGGCCGCCGTGAAGAAATCGTCAACTACCAACTCACCGTAAATAGTTATTCTTTCCCTGTGCCAATGCTCAGTTGGTTCTATAAGTTTTAAATATGGAAACAGTTCAAGATCAGTTATTGCAGCTCATTAAAACAAAGCTTCCGCCAGGAGAAGCGTTGGGTCATGTCTTAAGCGAGACACTACACATCAGCATGGATGCTGCGTATCGCCGCATGCGCAACGAAACTGCACTCACCATCGACGAACTCAAAAGGCTTTGTAAAACCTTTGATGTCTCTTTTGACTCACTGATCTTACAACAAAAAACGAATGTGATTTTTCGGTATACACCCCTCAATGCGTATGACTTTTCTTTGGAATCTTATCTAGAGGGCATTCTTGAAGCATTTGAACGCTTGCGCCATTTAGAAGAGCCCAAAATCATGCTCACGATCAACAACACGCATTTTTTTCAGCTCTTGAATTTTCCGCAGTTGGTGCGTTTTAAGTTGTTCTTTTGGGCCAAAACACACCTGCAAATACCTGACTACAAAAACGTACTTTTTCGCCACGAAAAAACCTCTGATCGTGCTTTTGAACTCGGAAAATCTATTCTTCAGTCATACAACACCATCCCTTCTGTAGAAATTTTTGACCCTGAACTCATGCGTGGTTTCTTGCGTCAAATCCAGTATTATTATAAATCCAATCAGTTCGAAGACCCTACTTATGCGCTCTTCTTGTGCGATCGCCTCTTGATGTTTTCTGCCCATCTTCGCGAACAAGCTGCAAACGGTAAAAAGTTTATTTACGGCACCCAGGTACCCGCCACTGGCAATCGTTTTGAGATGTACCTCAACGAAACCATTAACGCCGACTCTGCATTTTATTATGAAAGCAAAGGCAAGCAAGGTTTGTTTCTTTCGCACAATATCATGAATTACTTGCAAACTACCGATGCGCAATATGTGCAAGATGCCAAGCAAGTCATCGATAAGCAATTGGCCAATTCCAGCCTACTTAGCGTTGTCAATGAACGCGAGCGCAACAACTTCTTTGCCGATTTTGAAAAAACAATTGGCCTGTTTCGTAAGAAAATGGAGGCAGACCTTGATTTGCACTCCTAGCATTTGCGTTTTTCGCAACTCTTAAATTGGCGCCTCCGATATTCAGTTTTGCCATCCTTTAACTTTGCTTCACCTTTGTAGCATCAAATTATATGCTATGAAAACAAAAAATTTACAATCCGTTTTAGTACTAGTGGCCATTTTCTTTAGTGGTATGGCCAGTTATTTTGCACAGCCCAGCAGCACAATCGCTGTGGCCAACCCCAATGTCAATGCGCTCACCACAAAGCCAGAGTCTGTGGCCAAAATGATGCGCCTGGAGTTGATTAAAATCAACAAATACAAGGTTTATGACGAGTTTGACATGAACGAAATCATCCAGGCCAAAGAGGAGTACAAAGTGGGCTGTTATGGCCAAAATTGCTTGTCTAAATTGGGTGAAGAACTCAAAGTAGATTACGTGATGTCTGGCTCGATAGACGGTTTGGGTAATAAAATTGTCGTGACTATTAAAATCATTGATGTCAAAGCACAAAGTCTCTATAAGTCGGCTGTTCGA
>JBIKZM010000023.1:0-10882 GCA_044354735.1 Crocinitomicaceae bacterium | reverse complement strand
GGAAATGGATCATTTGAAATATCTTTTGTTCAATTCATGACACAACCACGCTGAGCCGCTGCCTATGAGTGCGCCAACGAGCACGTCACTTGGGTAATGTACGCCTAAATGCATGCGCGAGTAACCGGCTGCGCTAGCCCATAGCATACTTGGCGCAATCACATACCATTTTGGAAAGGCGATACTTAAGGAAGTGGCCGTGGCAAATGCCTCAGAAGTGTGCCCAGATGGAAACGAGGGACTCCCCGCACTCGTAAGTTTTTGAATTTCTGGATAAGTTACAAATGGACGGTCCTTGTCAATTGCAAACTTCAATGAGGTGGTGATAATTGCCGAGGAGAGGAGCGTAGCACCAATATAATAGCCTTTATTTTTGAGCGATTTGTTATTTTGGATAAATCCTATGGAAGTTACGATTAGCGGTGCACCGAGACCAATTGGCGATACAGCATTGGTAATGAACTTCATAGAAGGATCCAGTGCGGTATTGCGCTCAATATTGATTTTTCTGAGTAGGTCGATGTCGAGGTTTTGGGCGCTACTTGAATAAAATACAATGGACAAGAAAAGTAAGCTGAAATATTTCATAGACCTAGATTTTTCTCGTACCATTCTCTCAGTGCTTTTGGATCTTTACTTTTAAAAAAGATGCCTCCGATTCCGGTCACTTTTTTTGTTTTTTCGGATGGGTTCACCCTATGAATCAATTCATTCAAGGTGAAACCAAAAGTGGAGGATATCAAGATGAGTAGCAGGGTTTTCTTCATGTTTTGATTTGTATTTTACTGAAAAGCTGGATTGGGAAACAAACTATACATATTGTCTGTATCAACCTCATCTCCAAATTGATAGCGGTGTTTAAGCAGCGCTTCTTTTTGGAATCCAAACTTTTCCATAAGTCGATTTGAAGGAATGTTATCTGTAGCGACAAAGGCTTCTATGCGATACAAATCCATTTCGTTTTTACCATAATTCAAGATGAATTCCAGCGCCTCAGACATATAACCTTTTCTTTTGAAAGCATCGGACTTCAAACTATAAAAAAGCTCGGCGCGGTGGTGTTGTTTGGCCCAAGAATGGTAGCCCGCCCAACCCAAAACTTCGCCTGAGTCTTTTAAGACTAATTGAAAAAACTGAATCGTTTGGTTATACGTTGAAAATCCGCCTTTGTAACGGCTGCATTCCAGCTCGTATTCTTCATTATTTTGATGACCAAAAATTTGCATTATTTCTTGCTTGTCACACCCAGCAAAAATAGAATCATAGGTTTGTTGATCAAAAGAAATTAAATTCAATCTGGGGGTTGCTAACAATGGTTGAAAAGTCTTCACTAAACGAAGGTACTCATTCACATTCAACTGAAAAAAAATCGGGCAGAATTACTACCTTTGTTTTTATGCGCAATCTCATCGCTTTTTTGCAACGTTTTCGGATCTTCTTGGTCTTTGCCGTGCTGCAAATATTGGCACTGAGTTGGTATGTTACTTACCTCAGTTTTCCGCGCAATCAGTACCTCACCACCAACAACAATATTGCTATTCAAGTGCTCGAGTGGGAACACGACCTCACCAAGCATTTCAACCTTAGTAAAAACAATACCCAACTTCAATGGGAAAACATTTATTGGCGCAAACGGCAGCCAAAGTTTATGTACCAGTTGTCCAGAGGGAAAGTCAAAATTAACGACACTATCTTTGAGCAGCAATACACCTACATCCCGGCCGAAGTCATCAACTCAAGCATAGACCGCAGCAACAACTATTTCACACTCAATGTCGGTAGGGCGCAAGGTATCAAGCGCGGAATGGGTGTTTTTTGTCAGGAAGGTGTGGTAGGTGTCATTCACTATGCAAGTGCACACTACAGCTTGGTTAAAACGGTCCTTACCGAGGACATCAATATAGACGTCAATATCCATTCGAAAAAATCTGATCTGCCCGGCTTTATCAAATGGGATGGAAAAAATGCACGCTACGGCACCGTCACTGGCATCAACAACGACTTGCGCATCAAAAAATGGTCGAAAGTAGTAACGCGCGGTGGTTCTGGTATTTTTCCGAAAGGCATTCCAGTCGGAAAGGTAAGCCATACAGAACCTATTGAAGGCCAGGCGCTTTGGAAGGTCGATATCCTTTTTGCTGCCGATTACCGCCGCTTGCAACGCGTTTACGTGATCAAAAATCTTCATATAGCAGAGCAAACTGCCCTTGAAGCCAGAATTCCAGAAGAAGACTAACATGAATATCGTCTACAAACATATCATCCGCTTTGTGGTCTTCGCTTTTTTACAAGCATTGGTCTTCAATCAATTGAATATTGGCTTTGGAATACACCTCATGATCCAGCCACTGTTCATCATGTTGCTGCCATTTGAACTTGCCGTAATTCCACTAATGGGCATTGCCTTTTTAATGGGTTTAGTGATTGATATTTTCTCCAACACCTTTGGTCTGAACACTTCTGCATTGGTCTTGATGGCTTATCTACGCCCGATCGTCTTTAAATTTTATGGGCCTCGCGAAGGTTATGACCCGCTCAAAGAACCTACTTCTCAAGACATGGGCAGCAACTGGTTTGCATTGGTTTATGGCTTACTTCTCGGGCTACATACTTTTTGGTTCTTTTTACTTGAAATTTTTGAACTTGGACGCTTTGGATTTATTTTACAAAAGACCGTCCTCAGCGGAGGGCTTTCTTTCCTTTTAGCGCTGCTCATCCAGAGTTTCATTTTGAATAGCAAACAGAAAAAATGAACCTAGACGCACGCCGAAATGTCATCATTAGTTTTTTTATTCTGGTAATTGGTATTTACCTGTTCAAGCTGTTCTATATGCAAGTCATAGACGATACCTGGACACTCCGCGCACAAGAAATTGCCGAAAAACGCAAAGTAATCTTCCCGCCTAGGGGCGTTATTTTTGACCGCAACGGCAAAAAAATCGTCACCAACCAAACCTACTACAACCTCATGATGGTCGAGGACAGCATTGTCAATCTAGACACCGCTGCTTTTGCCAAACTCATCGGCTGGACCCGAAAGGAAGTTCGAGAGCGCTTCAAAGAAATTGTCGAGGGCGAGGGCTCATACTATAATAAGATATCGCGCAAACGCACACCCAACTACCAAACTATCAGGGCCTATCCGTTCTTGAAAGAGCTGACACTGGAGGAAATGTCTAAGATTGCACCACACTTGGCCAATTTCAAAGGATTTTATGAAGAAGCAACAAGTGCGCGCAATTACCCTTACAAAAGCGCTGCAAACATTCTGGGCTATTTGTCAGAGGTATACCGTGAAGAAATCGACGAAGACCGTTTTTACAAACCTGGCAACAACATCGGACGGGCGGGTATAGAACGCTTTTACGAAAAAGATTTGCGCGGCGTCAAAGGCATCAAATACATTGTAACCTCTGCGCTCAACAACGCCATTGAGTCTTATGCCGATGGCAAATACGATACCACGGCTCGCCAAGCCGAGCCTTTAAAAATGGGTATGGACGTCGTGTTGCAAACCTACGGAGAAGAGCTTATGCAAAAGAAAAAAGGTTGTATTGTGGCCATAGAACCTTCAACTGGCGAAATCATTAGCATGGTATCCGCACCTTCTTATGACCCCAACTTATTGGTTGGTAAGCGCAACATTGGCGCATACTATCCTCAATTAGCACGCGATCCCAACCTACCACTTTTTCCAAGACCACTTCAAGCAGAATACCCGCCGGGTTCTATCTTTAAATTAGTTCAAAGTTTAATTGGGATGCAAGAAGGCGTTATCAATGCCAACACGGGCTTCCCCTGCGACAAAAGCCTTGTTGGTTGCCACAACCACCCCTCTGCGCGCAACATTGCCGAAGCCATTCAGTATTCTTGCAACCCCTACTTCTACATGGCCGTACGCCGCATTATTCAACAAGGCGTCAAGAAAAATATTTATGCCGATGCAGCATATGGGCTCGGTAAATGGTATAAATACATCCGCAGTTTTGGCTTAGGCGAAATATTTGACACCGATGTAAGCGGCCAAAGACCCGGCCTTATTCCAAATCCGGCTTTCTATGATAAATGGTACGGACACCACACTTGGGCCTTCTCTACCATTCGCTCTATATCTATTGGGCAAGGGGAAGTCAAACTCACACCGCTGCAAATGGCCAATATTGTAGCCATTATTGCCAACAAAGGTTGGTACTATACACCTCATTTTGTGCGCGCAATTGGCAGCCATGGTTCCTTGCCACAATTCAGGAAAAAACGCTGGACCATGATCAATTACCGCCACTTTGATTCGGTCATTGAAGGTATGCGCAGAGTAGTCAATGAAGATGGTGGTACAGGAAAACAAGCGCGAATGGATAACATCATTGTCTGTGGAAAAACAGGAACGGTGCAAAACCCACATGGCGAAGACCACTCCGTATTTTTCGCTTTTGCGCCAATGAAAAACCCAAAAATTGCCATTGCCGTATTCGTCGAAAATGCTGGTTGGGGAGGTTCCTGGGCAGCACCTATTGCCCAACTCATGATTGAAAAATACCTGAAGCGTAAAATCTCTGACAAAGAAAAAGAAAAACGCATGAAAGAAGCTCAAATTGCCTTTATAAACGTCGACTAATGCGCAAACAAGAAAGCCTCACCGAACACCTCGACTGGCCGCTTTTTGGCGCCTTACTCACCATGCTTTTGCTGGGCTTGGCCACGGTCTATTCCGTCGCCTACAATGAAGAAGCGCCCTCAATATTTAGCTTTTCTGAGAAGTATGGTCGCCAATTTTTCTGGATCCTCTTTTCACTATTTTTAGGCTTACTGGTCTTTCTTATTGACTCTGACATCTACCGAAGGCTCGCGATTCCCATCTATTTATCGACGCTTGGCTTACTTGTTGTGGTGCTCTTTATGCCTGCTGTTCACGGTGCACACGCTTGGCTTGGCGTAGGCTCATTTGGGGTACAACCTGCAGAGTTTGCCAAAATATCCACCTCTCTTCTGCTTGCCAAATACATCAGTGGACTCACCGTTAAACAACAAACCACAGGAACAGTCCTGACCGCTAGCAGCATCCTGCTGATACCAATGGTCTTGATTTTATTACAACCAGATGCCGGGACATTTGTAGTGTTCACCTCATTTCTCTTTGTGATGTACCGTGAAGGGCTGACATTTGATCCTATTTTACTAAAGTTTGTCAATGCTATTCCCGGTATTAGGTATAAAGAAACTTGGGTGGGTTCTCACTTTATTCCCATTTTGTTTGCTTTGGTTTTCTTAAGTGTCATTACACTTTTGCTCGATGGTGTTGTTTTTCATCCTTCCTTATTTGGGTTTGATTTCGAATTAAGTGGATCTTCTGGCGTTATTGTTGGCTTGTTGTTTATTTATTTGTTGTCATGGTTAATTATGCAGCGCTTCAGTACACGCAGAGAGCGCTCCCGCATGATGGTCGTCTTGACGCTAGGCTTGCTCATTAGCAGTGCCCTAAGCTTTGGTGTAGATAAAGGTTTTGACAAACTCAGACCACACCAAAAAGACCGCATCGAACTCTTTTTAGGCATGCGTGAAGACCCGAACGGAGATGACTACAACCGCAACCGCGCTATGGCAGCAGTAGGCTCTGGTGGCTTTTTAGGCAAAGGGTATCGCGAGGCATCAGTTTCAAGTGTGCGCTCTAATCACGTTCCGGAAAGTGAAACCGATTTTATCTTTTGTCCGTTTGCGGAAGAATGGGGTTTTGTAGGCGTTCTGATCTTATTTTTTCTTTACTTTTTTATGCTCTTTCGCATCATTGTGATTGCCGAAAGACAACGCGCCGCCTTCAACAGAATCTACGCCTATTGCGTGGCCATGATCCTCTTTTATCACTTTGCGATCAACATTGGTATGAATATCGGCTTTGCGCCAGTCATCGGTATCCCGCTTCCGTTTTTCAGTTACGGAGGCTCATCCATGATGTCTTTTAGCGTGATGCTATTTATCTTATTGAAACTCGATGCCCAACGCAAAGATGTCTTACGTTAATTAGTTGTAAATTGAACATATGAAAAGAAACGCACCTATTTTGAATGAGCAAGAACAAAAAAAAATGACCAAGTTGTTTTGGATTGTTGCCCTGCTGCCTTTCTTTTTGGTGGCCAGCATTATCTTGTTGCAATCCGAAGACGACCTCCCGCCTGTCTCCATGCTAGACAACCCGCCTGAGCTTCAAGCGTCTTTGATTCTCGCTAAAAAGAGCGTCAAAGAAGATACGGTCATTGGCCGTTTTTGGCAAGTCAATCGCACCAGCGTCAGGTACCGCGAGATTTCAGCATATGTGACCGATGCGCTTATTTCTACCGAAGATGAACGCTTTATCCAGCACTCCGGTGTTGATTTTCGCGCTTTAGCTCGATCTTTTACCTCGCTTGGCCGTTCAGGTGGTGCCTCCACTATTCCGCAACAATTGGCCAAATTGCTATTTACATTACAACAACGTCAACGCGAAGAAATCGCGAGGGCAAGCGGCAAACGCCTAGAATTACCCTATGTCGGTGGTATACTCGGCAAATTCAGAAGGGTTAGCGAAAAAGCCAGAGAAAACATCATCGCCAAACGCTTAGAAGAACGCTTTACCAAAGAAGAAATCATCACCATGTACCTCAATCAGTTTGATTTCTTGTATAACGCTGTAGGTATCGAAAACGCCGCGCGTGTTTACTTCAACAAAAGACCCAAAGACCTTTCTAAATCAGAAGCGGCTACTTTAGTTGGGCTTTGTAAAAACCCCACCATATTTAATCCGTACAGCTATCAAATCAGAAATTACCGAGCTAAAATTGCGGAAAACAAAGGTATTGCACTCAGCGCCGTAACCAAAGATGAAATCTTGGTGGCACGTGCAAAAGATTCAACTATTGCACACGCAAGACGCAATCAAGTTTTATTTCAATGGCTCAAAAATAGTAAAAAAGGCAATGAAGCTTTGCGCTCTAAAATTACGCAAGAAGAGTACAACACGCTCATCAAAACGCCGATAGTTATTCGCTATCGCTCGCTAGATCACAAAGAAGGAATGGCGCCTTATTTCAGAAAAGAACTGCGCACAGAAGTACAGTCGATTCTTTTGGCTAAAAAAGCGGATGGCACGTTTAAATACTTGCGCGAAGACGGCAATCCGTATGACATCGACGCCGACGGACTCAAGATCTACACCACCCTCAACCCCACTATGCAGCGCTATGCCGAGCAGGCCGTCGAACGACATATCAACGAAGAACTCCAGCCGCAATTTGACCTCAACAACAAAGGCTTGAAAAACTATCCGTTTTCGAACAGTATCAAGCCCGAAATTGTCGAACAAATCATGACCTCCGCACGCCATAACTCAGACCGCTACAAAAAACTGGTAGCCCTTGGCTTAGCTGAAGTAGAAATCAATAGAAACTTTAACGAACCCGTTGAAATGACTGTCTTTAGCTTAAAAGGCGAAAAAGATACCATCATGAGCCCCAACGATTCTATTCGTTATTACAAGGCTTTCTTGCATGCAGGCATGGTATCTGTAGACCCGCGCACCGGTTTTGTGAAAGCTTGGGTTGGCGGCATCAACTTCAAGCACTTTGGCTACGACCACGTTCGCCAGGGTAAGCGCCAAGTTGGTTCTACCATTAAACCATTTGTTTATGCAGCTGCGCTTTCCATGAAGGTCGTGAATCCCTGCACTGGCTTCTCTGCCGACGAATACTGCCTAGACCTCGTTGACCACAACACAAACAAAGTTGTTGGGCAATACTGCCCAGCTGGGCCTTCGGCTCCCACCGTTCGCGATGGACTCGCCCAATCTTCAAACAAAGTAACAGTAGCCGTTATGGGCCGTATGGGAAATTTCAACCCCGTTCAAAAAACAGGTGGACCGTATCAAATTGAAAAGCTCCTCAAAAAGATGGAAATTGTACTGAACCCAAATGATGTGGTTCCATCCATGTGTTTAGGCAGTATGGACCTCTCTTTATTGCAAATGGTAGCTGCGCAATGTGTATTCCCGAACAACGGTATTTACATTCGCCCAACGTTTATTGAACGCATTACTGACCGCAACGGAAAAGTCATCTACAGTGCCACCGAACACCGCGAACAAGCCCTCAACGCTACAGTTGCCTACGAAATGTTGCAAATGATGAAAGGTGTTGTCAATTTTGGTACGGCAGGTAGCCTTCGTGGCGGCCGCAGCTGGGGTGGTATTTCTGCACCAACTGCGGGTAAAACAGGTACAACTCAAAATAATTCCGACGGTTGGTTTGTGGGCATTACACCAGAATTAGTGACCGGTGTTTGGGTTGGTGCCGAAGACCGCACTGTGCGCTTCAAAAGCATGACTTGGGGGCAAGGTGGCCGCATGGCGCTTCCTATTTATGGCTACTTTATGCAACGCGTTTACAAAGACCCTGGCATAGCGCTCTCTACCCGAGATTTTGACCAACCTACAGACTACGACCCTTCGGTCTATGATTGCACAGCCGCTCCACAACCTGAAACCGTAGATGAATCTGAAGTGCCATTTGAATTTTAGAACATGAACAAAGTAGTAAAAGATCCAGCGCAAGCGCTAGAAGGTATCCAAGACGGCATGACCCTCATGGTAGGTGGTTTTGGTCTGTGTGGCATTCCAGAAAATTCCATTGCCCAACTCGTCCAGATGGGCGTAAGAAACCTGACCTGTATTTCCAACAATGCCGGCGTAGACGACTTTGGCTTAGGGCTCTTGTTGCAAGGCAAGCAAGTCAAAAAAATGATCAGCTCTTATGTTGGTGAAAACGACGAATTCGAACGCCAAATGCTCAGCGGCGAACTAGAAGTGGATCTCATTCCACAAGGCTCATTAGCAGAGCGCTGCCGCGCTGGTGGTGCGGGTATTCCTGCCTTTTTTACACCTGCAGGCTACGGCACAGAAGTAGCTGAAGGCAAAGAAGTGCGCATATTTAACGGCAAGCCACACATTCTAGAAAATGCACTCACCGCTGACTTCGCTATTGTTAAAGCTTGGAAAGGCGATACCGAAGGCAACCTCATCTACAAAGCCACTGCACGCAATTTCAACCCCATGATGGCCATGGCAGGTAAAATCACTATTGCAGAAGTAGAAGAACTCGTGCCTGCCGGCACGCTAGACCCCAACCAAATTCATACACCCGGCATTTTTGTGCAGCGCATCTTCCAAGGAGAAAAATTTGAAAAACGCATCGAACAACGCACTGTTCGCTCCAAACAATAAGCATATGGCACTCGACAAAACAGGCATTGCCAAGCGCATTGCACAAGAATTACAAGATGGTTGGTATGTCAATCTCGGAATTGGCATTCCGACACTCGTTGCCAACTATATTCCCGAAGGCATTGAAGTAGAGTTTCAATCAGAAAACGGCGTACTAGGCATGGGGCCTTTCCCATTTGAAGGCGAAGAAGACCCTGACCTCATCAATGCGGGCAAACAAACAATTACCACGCTCAATGGCGCTTCATTTTTTGACTCCGCCATGTCTTTTGCCATGATCCGCGGGCAACACGTCCAACTCACCGTGCTTGGTGCCATGGAAGTATCCCAAAACGGCGATATCGCCAACTGGAAAATCCCTGGAAAAATGGTCAAAGGAATGGGTGGCGCCATGGACCTCGTTGCTTCGGCAGAAAACATCATTGTCGCCATGATGCACAGCAACAAAGCCGGAGAATCCAAAATACTTAAGGCGTGTACGCTTCCGCTCACTGGTGTGGGTTGTGTGCGCAAGGTTGTTACCGAACTTGCAGTTCTTGAAATCAAAGACGGCAAATTTCACTTGATTGAACGCGCACCAGGTGTGAGCGTTGAAGAAATTATCGCCAAAACAGAAGGCGACTTGGTAGTTCCAGACTTTGTTCCCGAAATGCAACTCTAATTGCAGCAGCTCCCCAAAGCATATCAACTCGCCATTCAAGCCGCCATTGCCGCGGCAAAGGTCATCATGGAGATTTACCAACAAGACTTCTCCTTTCTCGACAAAACTGACGGCTCACCCGTGACCCAAGCAGACCTCGCTTCATCAACTATTATTGAACAATACCTTTCACCCTTAGGCATTCCGATTACAGGTGAAGAAAGCGCTAAAGCGCCATTTGAGCTAAGGCAATCCTGGACACAATCTTGGTGCATAGACCCACTAGACGGCACCAAGGAGTTTATCAAGCGCAACGACGAATTTGTGATCAACATCGCACTCATCGAAAACGGCAAGCCAATTTTCGGGCTCATTGCTTCACCTGTTCAAGAAGAAATATTAATTGGCTCAAAAGAAATTGGCGTCTTTGTTTTGCATTTTAAAGACGTTGCTCAAATAGAAAATTGGAAGCAATTAGGTGTTCCTGAAAAAATAAACAAACCGCTGGTCATGACCTGCTCGCGAAGCCACCACAGTGGGCCTGTTTTGCAAATCATTAATGCCCTCAAGGCAGAAGGCCACGAGCTCGACTACATCAAAAAAGGATCGGCGCTCAAATTTTTTGATTTAGCAACAGGCCGAGCAGATATCTACCCACGCTTTGCCCCTACCATGGAATGGGATATAGCCGCAGGGCAGGCTATTTTAGAAGCCTTAGGAGGTGAAGTTTTGCATGCAGAAACAGGTGAGCCCTTGACTTACAACAAAGCAAATTTGGTGAATCCGTATTTTGTGGCACGCACCAAGGCGCTGCGCGAACACAAGTCTAGCGCTTTGCCAAGCAATCGATTTCTACAGTAGGCCCCACCATACAAATACTCATCATGCCCACTTCATGGTATTTGACCCAAACTTTCATGCCATCAGTTGGTGTGATATTGAAGTCATTGAGATTGATCGGCTCCAGTACTTTTCCATTTTGTAATTTGATGACCAAA
>JBIKZM010000199.1:0-3576 GCA_044354735.1 Crocinitomicaceae bacterium | reverse complement strand
TTGTGCTCCTATCAAACTTTTGTGCTGGTTGACAGTGGAGTGCTCCGAAATCGCCACCTTCGGGTAGCTGCAAAACGTTATGCGTAATATCTACAAACGAAAATGAAAAAAACTTTAGAAGACATAATTCAATCCACTTATTTATTACCTGAACAAGTTTTGGAAGAAGTTTTAGGACATTTTCAACATTCGGAATATCCCAAAAACTATTTTTTACTCAAAGCGGGTAAACCTTGTAAACACATTTGGTTTATGACGCAAGGTGCTGTAAGATACTTTTACACCAATGACCAAGGAAAAGAGACTAATACTTGGTTTAGCTTAGACACTCAAATTATAACAGATGCCCCGAGTTTAGTTAATCAAACACCGTCACAAGAAAGTATTCAGCTAATGGAAGATAGTGAATTGTATTCCATTGAATATGCTAATATACAAACCTTGCTTCAAAACCATCATTCATTTGCCCTCTGGTAACCGTTATCAACGATGCAGTAAATGATTATAATAATTTCCAAATTGGTATAATATTTCATAAATCGCTAAATCACAAAACTGTTTTAGAAAAACTTAAAAAAATATCAAATAAAATACCTGCACTATCAATCATTCACTCTTGCAGTTTTGAAGATATTGATAAAAAAATTAAAGCGTTTAGCGATTTTTTCAATGTAAAATATAATGTTGTAAATCTAACTGCCACAAGTAAAAGGTGCCATAGGAATTTTGAATTAAATACTAGGATTGAGATGGCGTAAGTATTAATTGCGCCCCCATTTTGATGACAAAACTACAATAACACCACCTTACAAAACAAATTTAAAACACTGTTTTTCAGTACTATTATGTACCAAAATGTACTCACACCCGTTACCACTTTTTCGATTTTCAAAAGTGGTCACCAGATTGCAACCCAGTTGGGGTACAAAATGGTACATTTTAGGACAATAAAGAACAAAAAAAAAGCGTGTAAACTCAGTGTTTACACGCTTTGGTACATTTTGGTATTGATACCTGGCGGAGAGTGAGGGATTACGCTACGCGTGCTCTCCTCCCTGCGGTCGTCGGGTCGAACCCAGGGGTTCTCATCCCAATTTGATTTACACAAAAAAAGCAACCCAATTAGGTTGCTTTTTTTCTTGAGCGGAGAGTGAGGGATTCGAACCCCCGGAACCTCTCGGTTCAACAGTTTTCAAGACTGCCGCAATCGACCACTCTGCCAACTCTCCGGGGCAAAAGTAGTAAAACTTCGGGTTTTGGCAAGGGTTTTTTGAAGATTTGATGAAGAATATTCGAAATTTAGTTGAACTTCCAGGCTTCGTCTTGGCCGATGCCTTTGAAAATGAAGGGTTTGTATTTTTCGATACGGGCAGTGCGGGTGGCGCTTTGTTTGGCGTCGTTGATTTGGTGGGTGTCTGCCAAGAGCGGGCCTTTGAAGAAAGAAAAGCCACAGTTGTCTTTGAAACTGAATAGCGCTGCTACGTTTTTACCATTGTGGCTATAGCAGGGTGCGCCCCACTTCATGGTTTCTTCTTGAAATACAGACAGCGCAATGCTGCGCAGGGCTTCAATTTCGGGGGCGTAAATCCTGACGGTACAGGCGTCGGTAGCGAATTTGGAGCAGCGGCCACAGCCGTCTGTTAGGAAAACATCGATGGATTTTGTCATTTTCATGGATCAAAATTACAATTTCTGCTCCCCGTTGCAAAGGTCTTGGCTATATTTGCAGCATGAAATTAAAGCAGGTACCACTTGATCAACTCAATGCCTTGAATCCGGGCACTCTCATGGAAGCATTAGCTATTTCTTACCTCGAGGTAGGCGATGATTTTGTGAAAGCGACCATGCCAGTCGATGAGCGCACCAAGCAACCCATGGGGCTATTGCATGGTGGCGCAAGTGCTGCTTTGATGGAAACCGTTGGGTCTTTGGGTTCTGTTTTACTCATTGATCCGCTCACCCATTATTCGGTAGGCCTAGACATCTCTGCCAACCACGTTGGGGCTGTGCGCGAAGGAATGGTCATTGCCACTGCCAAACTCATTCACGCAGGGCGCAAAACACACCTTTGGAACATCGAAGTGAGAGAAGCCCAAAGCGAGCGCCTCATTTGCCATGGCAAGCACACCGTAATGATACTCCCAATAGAAGATTAAGATGCTGTACTATCGCTTTCCGGGAGAAGAATTACATAGCCTAGAAGGTGATTTTATTGAAACGCAAAATATTGAAGGACATGACTTTATAGTGACTGACTTCAATCAAGAAAAGAAGTATTTTTGGTCTGGAACAGCGCAGCCTTTACAGCTCCAAACCACTACTCCTTTTTGTATAGAAGAGGCAGCTTATTTATTGCAAGCCACACAAGTCATTAAAGATTTGGAGCGCGGTTTGGCTCAAAAAATTGTGTTGTCCAGAGTCAAGAAGGCAGCCACAACACTCCCCGACCCCAAAGTACTATTTGAGCAACTTTTACAGCAGTACCCCAATGCATTGGTCTATTATTTTCACGATACAAGTCTGGGTACCTGGATCGGTGCGAGCCCCGAAATTTTAATAGAACGCACGCCCAATCATTGGCGCACTATGGCGCTTGCGGGCACAAAGGCGGCTGGCGAAGAGCGAGAATTTACTGCCAAAGAATACAACGAGCACGCATTGGTAACCGAATTTATTGAAGAGCAGCTCAGGCAAATTCCAGGTGCAAATGTGCAAGTTTCTGAACTGCTCAGCTACAGCCCGGGCCCCGTAACGCATCTTTTGCAAGAACTCAAATGGCAAATGCCACAAAGCGTCTTGCCTATTTTACTCAAGCACCTCCACCCAACGCCTGCGGTTGCCGGCTTGCCTAAAAAGGTAGCGCAACTCTACCTTGGCGCTATAGAACGACATGAGCGCCGGCTCTACACAGGTATCATTGGCAGGAGCACGCCTGAGGCTGAAAAACTATATGTCAACTTGCGCTGCGCAGAGGTCTGCGGCCAAACACTTTATAGCTATGTAGGCGGTGGCCTTACGTCAGAATCTGTACCCGAACTCGAATGGGAAGAAACCGAAAATAAAAGCCAAACTTTGTTAAGACTGCTTTGATTTGCCGTAAATTTGCGGCATGCAAAGCTCAGACAAAGAACTGGTCCAATTTGTGGTGGCGGCCCTCGCCCATCACGGGATTCAAAAAGTGATTTTGTCGCCAGGTTCGCGCAATGCGCCATTTGCCATCGCCTTTGACGCGCATCCGCAAATAGAAACGCTTGTTGTTCATGACGAACGCGCAGCGGCTTTTATCGCTTTGGGTTGGGCTGAGCGAACCCAAAGCCCCGTAGCCATTTGCTGCACCTCTGGCTCTGCTTGCCTCAACTACTATCCTGCGCTTGCAGAAGCGTATTACCGCAATATCCCCATTTTGGCGCTCACTGCTGACCGCCCTTCCAAATGGATCAACCAAGGCGACGGCCAAACCATTGTGCAGGCTGAGGTTTTTAAAAACCACAGCCACGCTTACCTGGCTTTTGACGAAGATAACTTCACTTATAACGCTGCGCAGTCAGTGCAAATTTCGTCATTCTTAAATCGCTT
>JBIKZM010000198.1:0-3600 GCA_044354735.1 Crocinitomicaceae bacterium | reverse complement strand
AGTGTTTGAATGCCAAACCGTAATGCCCAATATTTTGGGTATCGTAACTTGCTTTTGCCATGGAGCGGATGGCCATGGATTGCACCAAGGAAAATTCGTTTTCGCTGCGGATTTCTTCGAAGAGTTCGTTGAGGTTTTTGGCAATATTTAGGGGGTCGTTGATATCCACTTTATGCCCGAATTTTTCGATAAAAACCGCGAATAGTTCCATTTTAGAAGGGTCTGGAGTGTCGTGGATACGGTAAATCATGGGGAAGTTTGCTGCCTCTTTCTTGTTGGGCGAGAGGAATTCGGCCACTTTTCTATTGGCGAGCAACATGAATTCTTCGATGAGTTTGTGCGCGTCTTTGGAGGTCTTGATGACCACGCCTTCAGGATTTCCTTCTTCGTTGAGCTTAAAGCGCATTTCTTCAGACTCAATGCTGAGCGCTCCATTTTTAAGGCGTTGATTGCGGTATATTTTGGCTAAGGCATCAATTTTTCGGAGAATGGTGTCGTGGTCGCCTGGCGTTCCTTCTAAAATCTCTTGTGCATCCTCGTAGGTATAACGGCGGTTGGAGTGAATAACGGTTTTGCCGTACCACTCTTTGTAAATCTTGCCGCTGTCATCGAGTTCAAACACAGCGGAAAATGCAAATTTGTCTTCGTGAGGCCTGAGGGAACAAGCGAGGTTACTGAGCTGCTCAGGAAGCATTGGGATGACGCGGTCTACGAGATAAACAGAATTGGAGCGCAAGAGCGCTTCTTGATCCATTGCTGATCCTGGGCGTACGTAATGACTCACGTCTGCAATGTGGACACCTACTTCAAAGTGCTTGTTATCTAGTTCTTGAAAAGAAATCGCATCATCGAAGTCTTTGGCATCGAAAGGATCTATAGTAAATGTAAGGATGGGCCTGAAGTCGCGTCTTTGCGCTACTTCTTTTGGGTCGAGGTCTATGCCAATGAGTTCGGCTTCGGCCATAACTTCATCTGGAAAAACAGGGTTGATACCTTGGTTGTATAGTATAGACAACATTTCGGTTTCGTTGCTTCCGGATTTCCCAAGGCGAACTGTAACTTCTCCGTAAGGTCTTTCGGCACTTTTTGGCCAAACGGTAATCTTGACAAGGGCTTTCTCACCACGAAGAGCACCATTGAGTTTGTCGGGTGGTATTTTGATTTCTACTCCTGAGCGCGCGTTGTCTGGAACCATTAATGCATCGTTGTTGCGAATTTGAATTGTACCCACAAATTGGATGCGATCGCGCTCGGTAACTTCAGTTACGGCGCCTTCGTCGCGTTTAGAGCCTTGTTTAAATACCCGCACTTTGACGGTATCGCCGTGTAGTGCTTGCCCCACATTGGAGGGCCCGATGTAAATATCTTTTTCGTAACCCTGCACGGTTACAAATCCTGCACCGCGCTGGGTAATAGAAATAGTCCCTTCTAATAGGGTTGTATCACCTGCCAGTTTATAGGTGTGGTGGTTGATGCGCAGAATAGCTTTTTTATTGGTGAGGACACTCAATGAATCGAAAACAACTTGACGTGCACGCGCATCTTGGGCATCGAGTAAGGTAGAAACTTGTTTGTGCGTTAGTTCAACGCCAGGGTTTTGCTCAAAGATGCGCATCACCATAGTGGTAATGCCAGCTTTTTTTCTTGGAGCTTGAGCTGCGGGTGCTTTGGGTTTGCGCTTGGACATTAGTGTCTGACAACCAATTTACGCGTAATGCTTTTGGAACCGGGGGCTTCAAATACGAGGAAGTAGATACCACTGTTGAGGTCACTTACGTTGATTTTGCGATTGGAAGTAAGCAATTCACGGGTGATGACGTTACCTAATGCATCTACCATTTTGAGCTGCATTTGCTCTACGCCGGTAAATTGAATGTTTACGTATTCTGTACTTGGGTTTGGAGAAACAACAATGCTGATTTCTTCTTTAACGGCGGGCTTTACGCTAGCGAGATAGTCTACAACGAGGTCAACGGAGTCGAGTTTATTTTGGCCGTTGGAGGTGATATAGTAACGGTAGTGTGCTTGGCCATAAGTGTTGTCTTCTGGATCAACGGACACTTTCATTTTACCGTAGTCGCCATCGTTGATGTCAAATAGTACAGTTAGTGTACCCGGTGAGGTCCAAGGATTGGTGTTCATTTGACCAGATGAGTAGCAAGTGCCACCAAACGGATCGTTTGAGGACCCCCAGCAAAGTGCGTCTGTCCAACCTGAAGGAACACTGAGTTGTTTGCGGGTGATGCGCCATTGTACAGTTGAACCTGTGTTGTTGACCACATCAAAAGGCACATCAAAAGATGCTGAAGAAGGAGCTAAAACTGTATGGGTTTGGCCAGAGATATCAGTGGTTTGGCCATCTAGGTGGATGACGATATTGTTTTGTGCGAAGCTGACAACACTAAAAAGACAGAATAGAGATAGAAATAAGGTTTTCATGTATTTACACTTTGTTCAAAAATAAGGTTTTCACCGCACTTATCAAAATCTAAGCCATTTTTTGCATCGCTGCTTTTTTCTTACTTTTGAATTCGGCAAGGTTTTTGTCTCGCCACGGAAAATTCAAATTATGAAAAAATTATTCTTACTCTTTTTGGCTGCCACTTTTTCTATGGCTGTTCAAGCCCAAGAACCCGCTTCAGAACCCGCACTCAATCAAAAACAAGTGCCTTCGGTTAAGTTGGTAGACATGAGCGGCAAGGCTATCAATACCGCTGAATTAACGGTAAATGGTCCGGTCATCATTAGTTTTTGGGCAACTTGGTGTGCGCCTTGCAAAAAAGAACTCAATACTATTCACGAGGTTTATGAAGATTGGGTTGCCGAAACAGGTGTCACTTTGATCGCTGTGGCCATAGACGACGAAAAAACAAAAAGTCAAGTAGCCGTTTACGTGAACGGAAAAGCATGGGACTACACTGTTTTGATGGATCCAAATTGGGACTTCAAACGCGCTATGGGCGTCAATAACGTACCGCATACTTTTTTAGTAGATAAAAATGGCTTTATCGTTTATTCTCACAACAATTACGCACCAGGCGACGAAGAAAAACTCTATCAAGAATTGCTCAAATTGAGCGAAAAATAATACATGAAAAACGCACGTACGCTCCTAGTTATCTTATTGCTGAGTCAGGGTTCCTTTGCACAAGGCAATATCTCTGGCAATATGGAAACCGTCTTTCAATACCTCAACGAAGACAGCATCATCAATGCCAAGCAACCGATGCAAAAAGGCTTGATCAACTCGTATATGAATGTTTTTTATACACAAGGAAACTTCAAGGCAGGGATGCGATTTGAGTCGTACTTGCCACGTATCCAAGGATACCCGAATCGTTTTGATGGCACGGGCATCGGCATGCGTTACGTGGGTTACCAAAATGATTTTGTGGATGTGACACTCGGCACTTTTTACGAGCAATTTGGCACTGGCTTGGCGCTGAGAACATATGAAGACCGCAATTTAGGCTACGACAACTTATTGGATGGCATGCGCATAGTGCTCAGGCCAGGAAAAGGTGTTGTTCTGAAAGGCGTATACGGTACGCAACGCTTGTCTTTTCAGCAAGGGCAAATTGTTCATGGCGCTGGTCTTGT
>JBIKZM010000197.1:0-3601 GCA_044354735.1 Crocinitomicaceae bacterium | reverse complement strand
CCGGAATTACCTTCCTGCCTGGCGTCAAAACACATTTATTAATCGTAGTTGCCTTTATTTTCGGCGCTATTTTCTCTGCTTTGGCAGGAAACATGGGGATGAAAATCGCCACCAAAACAAACGTTCGTACCACACAAGCTGCGCGCACTAGCCTTCCACAAGCCTTGAAAGTTTCTTTCGGTGGCGGAACAGTCATGGGCTTGGGTGTTGCCGGTTTGGCTGTTTTGGGCTTAACAGGTTTTTTCATTTTATTCTACAATATCTTCATGGGTGGTCAGTGGACCAACTCTGAGCAAATGACAATTGTACTTGAAACCCTTGCTGGTTTCTCGTTGGGTGCTGAGTCTATCGCTTTGTTTGCCCGCGTAGGTGGTGGTATTTATACCAAAGCTGCCGACGTTGGTGCCGACTTAGTTGGTAAAGTTGAAGCTGGCATTCCAGAAGACGATCCGCGCAACCCTGCAACTATCGCAGACAACGTTGGAGACAACGTTGGAGACGTAGCCGGAATGGGTGCTGACCTCTTCGGTTCTTATGTAGCTACGGTATTGGCTGCAATGGTTCTTGGTAATTATGTCATCAGTGACATGGGCGGTATCAAAGACGCATTTGGCGGCATTGGCCCTATCTTATTGCCAATGTCCATTGCTGGTTTCGGCATTATTTTCTCAATCATCGGTACGCTCCTCGTGAAGATCAGTTCTGATACAGCTAAAGAAGCTGAAGTACAAAAAGCACTCAATATCGGTAACTGGGTATCTATTGCCCTTACAGCTGTTGCTTGTTTCTTCCTTGTGCAATATATGTTGCCAGCTACCATGCAAATGACCTTCTTTGGCGAAGGCATCAAAGACGTCTCTTCAATGAGCGTATTTTATGCTACACTCATCGGCTTGTTCGTTGGTGGTGCAATTTCTTCCGTTACAGAATACTATACTGGTTTGGGTACAAAACCTGTCTTGAAAATTGTTCAAAAATCTTCTACAGGTGCAGGTACAAACGTTATCGCTGGTTTGGCCACAGGTATGATTTCTACTTTCCCAACGGTCTTGTTATTTGCAGCGGCGATCTGGTCTACTTATGCGCTTGCAGGGTTCTATGGTGTGGCGCTTGCTGCCTCTGCCATGATGGCAACAACAGCCATGCAATTAGCGATCGATGCTTTTGGCCCTATCTCAGACAACGCTGGTGGTATCGCTGAAATGAGCGAACTCCCAAAAGAAGTGCGTACCCGTACAGACATCTTGGATTCAGTAGGTAACACAACTGCAGCGACCGGAAAAGGTTTTGCCATTGCATCTGCAGCACTCACGTCTTTGGCTTTATTTGCGGCTTATGTAACCTTCACAGGTATCGATGGCATCAACATCTTTAAAGCGCCAGTTCTTGCGATGTTATTTATCGGTGGAATGGTTCCTGTTGTATTCTCTGCACTTGCCATGAACTCAGTTGGTAAAGCTGCTATGGACATGGTTTATGAAGTGCGTCGTCAGTTCAAAGAAATTCCGGGCATCATGGAAGGTACTGGCAAACCAGAATATGGCAAATGTGTAGAAATCTCTACCAAAGCTGCGCTCCGCGAAATGATGCTACCTGGCATCCTCACAATTGGTTTTCCAATCGCCATTGTATTGCTTGGCAAATTGGTTTACCCTTCTGACAACCAACTGATCGCCGAAATGCTTGGTGGCTACATGGCAGGAGTAACCGTTTCTGGTGTGCTTTGGGCAGTTTTCCAAAACAACGCGGGTGGTGCCTGGGACAACGCTAAAAAATCATTCGAAGCGGGTGTTGAGATCAACGGCGAAATGACTTTCAAAGGTTCTGACGCACACAAAGCAGCAGTAACTGGCGATACCGTTGGTGATCCATTCAAAGATACTTCAGGCCCATCTATGAATATCTTGATCAAATTGACTTGCTTGATTGGTTTGGTTATTGCCCCAATCTTGGGCAACGGTGCTGAAGCCAACAAAAAAGACTGTAAAGCAAATACAGAATGTCAAATGAATGGTGCTTCATGTGAGCAAAACATGAAATGCGAGAAAAACATGGAATGTTCCAAAGACAAAGCTACTTGTTGTGACAAACAATAAGTAAGCGCCCTAAATACTTTGCAAAAGCCACCTCAACAGGTGGCTTTTTTTTATCTTTGAAAGTGCTCAAAAACAAAGATTTCTTCACAGATGTGTACGATGTTGTCCGACTCATTCCCAAAGGAAGAGTAACGAGTTATGGGGCTATTGCCAATTATTTAGGCGCTAAACAAGGTGCCCGAATGGTGGGCTGGGCCATGAATGCCAGTCATGTTTTGCCTGAGGTGCCCGCTCATCGAGTGGTGAACAGAAATGGTTTGTTGAGTGGTAAACATCATTTTGAACATCCCAATCAGATGCAAGAATTACTGGAACAAGAAGCAATTGTTGTTGTTGCCAATCAAATTCAAGACTTCGAAAAAGTTTTTTGGGATCCGACGCTTGAATTGGATTTGCCTTAAAGGATTCTATTAATTTTGTCAAAACACTTATTGACTATGAAATTTGCCACCAAAGCGATCCACGCGGGCGTACATCCAGACCCTGCAACAGGCGCTATCATGACGCCCATTTACCAAACCTCTACCTATGTGCAAGATGGCGTTGGCAACCACAAAGGCTACGAATATTCCAGAACCCTCAACCCTACGCGCCATGCGCTCGAGAAGAACATTGCAGCGATAGAAAACGGAAAGCACGGCGCTTGTTTCGGCTCTGGCTTGGCCGCTATTGATTGTGTCATCAAGATGCTCAATCCGGGCGATGAAATCATCTCTACCAACGACCTCTACGGCGGATCCTATCGTATTTTCAATACCATTTTTGCCAAATACGGCCTCATTTTCCATTTTGTGGATATGCAAAACCCTGCGGCGGTAGAAGCTTTGGTCAATGAAAACACCAAACTCATTTGGGTTGAGACACCAACGAATCCCATGATGAATATCATCGACATCGAAGCGATGGCGCAAATCTCCAAGAGAGCCGGAGCCCTGCTTTGTGTAGACAATACCTTTGCGACACCCTATTTGCAAAATCCGCTCGATTTAGGCGCCGATATGGTGATGCATTCCGTTACAAAATACTTGGGCGGCCACTCCGATGTCGTGATGGGTGCTTTGGTTTGCAATGACGACACGCTCGCAACTGAAATGTACCGCATCCAAAACTCAACTGGAGCAGTTACTGCGCCCATGGATTCATTTTTGGTCTTGCGGGGCATCAAAACCCTGCACTTGCGCATGCAACGTCATTGTGAAAACGGTGAAAAAATAGCACATTACCTCAAAACAAATCCAAAAGTAGATAAAGTCTACTGGCCAGGTTTTGAAACACACCCTAACCACGACGTTGCTAAAAGACAAATGCGCGGCTTCGGCGGCATGATTTCCTTTACGCTCAAAGGCAATAAGCTGCAAGATGCGCTGGATTTGGTCAAGAAAGTAGAGATTTTTGCGCTTGCCGAATCTTTGGGTGGTGTAGAATCTCTGATTGGGCACCCTGCAACAATGACCCATGCGTCTATTCCGAAGGAAGTCCGCGAACAAAGCGGCGTGGTAGATTCA
>JBIKZM010000022.1:0-11010 GCA_044354735.1 Crocinitomicaceae bacterium | reverse complement strand
TGGATCTTTCAATACTGGTTGGTTGGCGTCAAAGACGTCTACACGAACACCTACGTTGAAGACGATATCTTTAAAGGCGAATTTATCCATGATGTAACCAGCCATATAAATTGGTTGGAAAGCACCGACAAAACGTTTGTAGTTGCCGTTTTCATCGAATTCATTGAAGTATTTGTTGATGTCTGTGTTGCCACGTACTTTCTGGCCGGTGTGGTCATAGCCCCAGTAAGAAACATAAGATTGGCCGCTATTGAGGAGTTCGTCCGGAGAGAACATATCAAACTGGAATAAATTCGGGTCGTATTGGTCGATGTCAACAAAATCAGTGCCTGCTGGATTGTAACCCAATTTTTGACGAAGGTTGTAATCAAAGAATGATTGTTGGTCGTTGTTGACCTGACCACCGTATTCTCCTGTGCCGGTTTGGAAGGCATCGCCTGCATTCAAACGGTTGTAGGTAATGGCTTTGAATGAACCAGAGTCGGTAACTACGCCTGAATTGAGGTCGAGTTCTTTGATATGAAAGTTGGCCAACTGGCGTGCAATAGACCAAATACTTGAGGGGCCGTTATCTCCGCTTGTCCAGCCGCGATCTAGGCGTTGTTCGTATTCAAAACCTAATGAAATAGAGTGGTCACCGAGTACAACTGAACCGGCACCAGTGACACGGAATTGATCGTTTTCAGACTTGCCAAAACCATTGGAAGGCGAACCGATATTGGCCCAAATGCCGTAAACACTATTTGGTAAGTCGCCATTTCTTAGCGCATTACCCTGTTGGATTTGAAAAAGGTTTTCGTAACGACCAATGGGGTTGTCTTGATAGATATCGTAATACTGCGTAGTGATAGAAGCAAGAGCAGCATTGGTTTCAGATGGTGTAAAAGCTACTTCTACATCACGGAAACCATTGTGCACATACATTTGTGTTGCTGGATCAAACTCATACGAAGGAACCCGTGTGGTCTCAAATTTACCAACGTGGCCATAATTGAAGATGTTGTATTTATGATTCGGGTCGTAAGACTCATTGAAAGACTTCGAGTAGTCTACCATCAAACTATAAAGTGCAGATTTGATCTTTGAGCTCGAACCCTCGCGGTCGTTGTTGAAACGTTGCGTAAGACGCGCATAAACGCGGTAGTCTAAGTTTTTGCTCACGCCGTAGTTGGAGAAGTTGAGCAATGAGCCACCATAACCATAGTTAGTGCCTTGAGAATAGTTCAAAGATCCACCAAACTGAAGGTTGACTGAAGGCCCTGTGTTGACGTCGATTTTACCAGACGCAGAAAAGACGTTGTTGCGCGCATTCATGCGCCAATCTGTTTTCTCGAAGTCGTCGGCTCTGAGGAAAAGTGCATTGTGGAAAGTACCAAAACCTGTGGAGGTTGGACGCAATGGATTGGCTAGCAACTCCTCACGTGCTTCTTTGGTGATGCGGTAGGATCCGCCTGCAAGTGGACGTGAATCTAATTGATCTGTGTAGTTGGCTGAAACCAAGAAACCTAAGCGTGGACGTGTTTTGTTGCCTGCGGAGTCGCGTTGCATCCATAGTGGACCTGAAAGCATGCCTTCCACAAGATTATAACCAAACTTGTCTAGACCGAAAACTTTACCGTCGTAACCATTAGGATCTAAACCATTGAGGTAAAGACCAGAACTAACTGCTTCTAAACTTCCGAAATAAACTGAAGATGGGCCTCGGGTTGTGATGGAAATGATACCACCCGTAACATCACCGTAGTTGGCAGGAACACCACCCGTAATAACGGATACTTCTTCGAGTGCTGACTTTGGAAGGTTCGATGAACCACGCACTTTGATACCATCAATATAGAAATAGGTGGCATCAGAACGCGTACCGCGAACAGAAATTGCTCCTGAACCTTCATTGACGTTTACTCCTCCGACGGTACCCGCAACTGCAGTAGCAGAACGAGCCGGGAGGCGAGCGATGTCTTCACGGGTAACTGTTGCACCTGAAGCGCCGCCATCTCTGTCAATGAGTGGAACTTTATAACGAACTACTTTTACTTCTTTGGTCTCTTGTGTTTTGGTAGTCAAAGCCAAGTTGTCCAAAAAGGTGATGCGATCTGGCGACATAGATACTCCCTGCATGGTGAGGTTTTGATAACCCCCTTCAGCGTTTCTGACCTCGACATCGTATGAACCCGGTTGGATACCATTGATTTGGAATTTTCCCTTTTCGTCGGTTATAGCACTTCCACGTATTGCACCAGCCTGCTTTAACAAGACCTTGCTGAACTCCAAAGGAGCTTTAGTTGCTTCATCGGTCACGGTTCCGCGAAGCGTACCAAGACCCGATTGTGAAAATGAATAAGTGCTTACAAGCAAAACACTTAAAAGCAATAATTTCAGTCTACCCACCATATGAATGCGTATAAATTTTACTATTTCTGGTTTTTTAAAGAATGTAAATATAGAAAATTCCATAGTCTTAACATAAAATTCATCAAAAATCTATCAGATGTTTGCGCATCTTTGTGTAATATTCAAGCCTCAACTGAGATGTACGTACTCTTCGATTTCAAACTTCCCCATTTTCAATTCGCTTTACTGAAGTCAGATTCTTTTGATAATGAGGCCGCCGTGCTTTTTGAGCAAGAAATTGAACACCTGAATAAGCGTATAAATCCTAAACGCAAAAATGAATTTTTAGGGGTGCGTTACCTGCGCAAGGAACTGAATATCAATTCCCCAATTTTATATCATGACTCCGGGAAACCTTATTTTTCTCAGGCCGATCAAGCACTTTCCATCTCGCATACCAAAGATTATATTGCCCTCGCCATAGCGAAATTTCTAATTGGGATTGACATCGAACAAAAAGACCGTGATGCAACAAAAATCATCAATAAATTTGCGCGTGAAGATGAAAAAAATTTATGCGCCGACAAAGACTGGCACCTACAGTTGTGGTGTGCCAAAGAAGCGATCTATAAATTAGTTGGGCTAGAAAACCTTTCGTTCAAAAATGATATCCGAATCACCTTTTGGCAAAAAAAGAAGGAGACAACTTGTTTAAGTGCCACTGTTCAGCAGGCCAATCAAAGACATGAAATTGAAGTGCAATTGCATACAACAAATGAACTTCATATCGCAATTGCTTTTTTTAAAGCTGCGCCTTAAGGCTCATATCTAAGGCCTTCACTGAATGCGTGAGCGCGCCAACCGAAATATACTGCACTCCAGTTTGCGCATAAGACCTGATGGTCTCTTCCGTTATGCCGCCAGAGGCTTCTGTCTCGATAGTTGAAGGAATCATGGTCAAAGCTGCCTTGAGTTCATCTGGAGTAAAATTATCTAACATGATGCGGTCATAGGGATGTGCAAGCGCCAAAAGCTCCTGCAATTCATCCATAGACCTCACTTCCACCTCTACTTTCAACTTCAATTTTTGATCATTGAGATAAGCATGGGTTCGTGCTAAAGCAGCCGTTAAACCTCCAGCGTAGTCAATGTGGTTGTCTTTGAGCATGATCATATCATAAAGCCCAAAACGATGGTTAGAACCCCCGCCAATTTTGACTGCATATTTATCTAACAAACGCATGCCGGGTGTGGTCTTTCGGGTATCCAATAGCGTGCAATTTGTGCCGGCAATCAAAGCTACATAATAGGCTGTTTTAGTTGCAACGCCACTCATGTGCTGCATACAATTGAGCAGTAGGCGCTCTACCGCTAAAATCGACCGCGCCGACCCCTCCAAGGAAAAAGCAATTTGACCATAACTAACGCGGTCGCCATCTTGAAGAAATGTAGTCATTCGCAGGCTTGGGTCGTAAATTTCACAAATTCTTTGCGCAACTTGCATTCCGGCCAACACCCCCGTTTCTTTGATCAATAAAACAGCTTTTGACTGCGCGTCAGCAGGCACACAAGCCATTGAAGAGTGGTCTCCGTCTTGGATATCTTCCGTTAGGGCAGATTTGATAAATTCATCTAGCATACAACAAAGATAAGAAGAGCGAGATATTCCGCGCAATGTTTCTAATTTTGAACCATGATTTCCAAAGACCAACTTGCCAATAAAGTAAATACACTCCCGCACAATCCTGGAGTATATCAGTTTTTGGATCAAAATGGCACCATTATCTATGTTGGCAAGGCCATCGACTTGAAGAAGCGCGTGAATTCTTATTTTCAGAAAGATCATTTGGATGGCAAAACGCGCACATTGGTTAAGCTCATTTGTGATTTGCGCTTTACAGTTGTTCAAAATGAACTAGATGCCTTGTTATTAGAGAATAACCTGATCAAGAGTTACAAGCCGCGCTACAACGTCTTATTGAAAGATGACAAAACTTATCCCTGGATTGTGATCAAGAATGAGGCGTTTGCACGTGTGTTCCCGACCAGACGCAAGTTCAACGACGGATCAACTTATTACGGCCCCTACCCCAACGTCAAGCAGATGCATCAATTGCTGACGCTCATCCGCGAGCTTTTTCAGATCAGAACTTGTGCCCTAGACTTGCGAGCTCAAAAACTAGAACAGCGCAAATACAAAGTATGTCTTGAATTTCATATAGGTAAATGTGCGGGACCTTGTGAAAACTTACAAACGCCCAGTGCTTACGACCAAACCTTACAGACCATTCGCTTGTTATTAGAAGGCAAGAACTTTTCTTTGATACAGCAACTCAAAAAAGAAATGCTGGTACATGCCAGTAACCAAGCATTTGAAGCTGCACAGCGCTGTAAAGAGCTCATCGCTGCGCTCGGAAAATACCAAGCCAAATCGATGGTTGTTTCGGATCATACCCAAAATTTTGATGTGTGTTATGTCGAAAAAAAACAACCAGATGCATGGCTCAGTTACCTCGTCATTTGCGAGGGAAGCATTGTACATGCCTACACCTCAAAAGTCTCAGATCCGCTAGATGTGCCCCTCGAGACTTTATACAGACAAGTTATCCCACAACTCCGAGGTCATTTTGAAAGCAGTTCGAAAGAAATTGTAGTTGGGTTAAAAGACCCAGTCTTGCTTGCAGATGCCAAAAGTTTGTTTCCTAAAATTGGCGAAAAAAAGCAGCTGCTTGAAATGGCCATGAACAACGTGCGGCACGCGCAGCTGCAAGTACGCAAGGCAGACATGAACAAGAGTACAGCAGTTCAAAATGTACCGATGCAAGCAGTTTTAGAACTACAAAGTTCACTTGGGCTATCAAAACCACCGCTACACATCGAGTGTTTTGACAACTCAAACTTGCAAGGCACCAATCCGGTATCGGCTTGTGTTGTTTTCAAGAATGGGTTGCCCAGCAAGGCAGACTACCGACACTTCAATGTCAAAACTGTTGTGGGGCCCGATGATTTCAGCACCATGAAAGAAGCGGTTAGCAGACGCTACAGTCGCCTAAAAGAAGAAGGACAGCCTCTACCCGACTTAGTCATCATCGACGGCGGAAAAGGGCAGCTAAGCGCTGCATTAGAAGCCATCGAAGAAATTGGCTTGCAAAACCAACTGAAACTTATCGGTTTGGCCAAGCGTTTGGAAGAACTGTACAAGCCAGGCTTCTCGAAGTCATTGATTTTGGACAGAAGGTCTTTAGCCCTTAAATTAGTACAACAGCTCCGAGACGAAGCGCATCGCTTTGGCCTGAGTCATCACCGCAACCGACGCAGTAAAAATGCAGTTGGTTCAGCACTCGAGCAGGTCAAAGGACTCGGGCCAAAAACCATTGAAACACTTTACGTTGAGTTCAAATCATTGGCTAAAATTCAGCAAGCAGCTCCAGAACAAGTCGCCAAAAAAATAGGAGCTGCAAAAGCAAAGCTCCTATTTGAATTCTTCAGTAAAAACGAGGATGAATTAAATTAAACCCGCTCGCCGAAATATTTATTTGACAACAAACGGACGGATACTAGATTCGCCATTGAGCTCAAGAACCATTAGATAGCTACCGCTTGCCAATTGCTTGGTATCTGTGATCACTAAGTTAGCTCCGGCCTGCACTTGTAATGGGTAATTTGCGATGCTTTTGCCACTCAAGTCGGTAATGCGCAATTGCGCTGCTCCTCCAATCTGAGCAGTAAACTGCAAATGCATATCACCGTCGGTTGGGTTTGGATATAGATTTAAATCCTCGAATTGGTTTTGACCTACAGTAGCCAAGACTAAATCATTTGAAGGACTTCCACTATACAAATTGATGTCGTCCAGAAAGAAGTTGTTGCCGCCCTCACCTTCAAACTTGAAACGCATGCGGAAGTTATCGGTAAAGTAGTTATTGGTAACGTTTGTCATGTGGATTGTAACCCAGTCGGCTTGACTTGTTGGTGCCCACGAGCTAGAAGAAACCTGATTAGAGAGCTGGTTTCCTCCTAGGGTTTTTCTTTGGGCCCAGTTGTCGCCGCAGTTGCCGGTAATGAAAACTTTGAGGTATTCGTAGTCACTGGAAGTTCTTTTGCGGTAAGCATAGCGGAAAGAAAGCGTCACGGTACCGGTTGTGGCATCGATGCCTGACAAATCGATGTTGGTAGAGGTGAGTTCGTCTATATTGGAGGCTGCCTGACCAAAGTTGTTGAGACGCGCACATTTTGAACCTGAATGACCAAAGTTTGATTCAACAACAAATGCATTGTTGCTAGGAGCGTTGAAAACTTCCCAATTCGGGAGGTTATTCAATGTGGTGTAGGCCTCAAAACCTTCCCAATAAGGAATGCTCGCTGGCGCGCCCAACACGCGGATGAAACCATTCTTAGTTTCGGCATCGTTGTTGGTGCCATCGCTAGCAGTTAGCTGGACATCATACATACCGGGCGTATCGAAAGTAATGGCAGGATTTGTAGAGCTGGCTGAAGTACCGTTGGCAAAACTCCAACCCGATGAAGGCGTGATGACCCAGCTCCAACTCACAACTGCATTGTATGATTCGTCTTGAAACTGAACAGTGTTGCCGAGGCAAATGGTAGTTTTATCAGCGCTAAAGTCGGTCTTACAAAGGTATGGCGTGCCAGAAGCACCCACCGCAGCTAAATTGGCGGCAGATACCACATTAGCGCGTCCTGTGCTTGTTACTTGCAAAGCGTTGCGCATGCGTGTGCGCTGCCCTTCAGTATACATTTTGGAGCAGTAAGAGTAATCCATGTAGTTTTCTACGTTGTCGCGGATATCAAAACCCCAAAAAGCGTTGTCGTTGTTGCAAGTATTCGCATTGAGAAGACATGCAGTTACACCGATACAAGTTGGTGTATCTTGTACGTTGTCACCGTTACCCGGACAGCTTGTGGTGTTTCCTGGGTTATTGTTGCCGCCCCAAGTATGATCGAGGTTGAGCCAATGCCCAACTTCGTGTGTAAGAGCGCGGCTCGCGCCTACTGAACCGGTTCCGATTGCGCCTACGTAGTCATGGAGAATCCAGATGCCGTTTTGCATACTTGTTGCACCCCAATTAGAGGGTTTGTAAGTGTAGCCAGCTGCGCCGCCAATTTCACCACAAACGAAAATATTGAGATACTTATTACCTGGCCACACACCGTTGTATACGTTGTTGCCAGCAACGATTGCATCTACTTGATTGCCGCCGTCGTCGCCCTGCAAACTGAGTGGTGAAAATGTGCGAGTGATGCCGCTAAAGCATTGACCGTTTGGCGCAATTGTAGCAAGTTTAAATTCAATTTCGGCATCGGCAGGCATTCCTTGAAAATCAGGGTGCACATTTGCCGTATCTGCATTTTGCTTGCGGTAATCTCTGTTCAAGATGGCCAACGCATTGAGCATTTGTTCGTCAGAAATGTTTTCGATACCGCCAAAGTGAAGTACGTGAAACACAACGGGAATGATGTAAATAGTTGCCTTTTGCGCTTCGCCTTTTTTGGAGACCGCAGCAAACTCTGCTTCGGCAATGGCAAGGCCATTTACGTAGTCAGGATTTTGAAGCAAAGCCGCATGTTTTTTGTGCGTAATGCAATATTCTATGTTTTCGCCTTCGCGCATGTTTTGCACATCCAAAATACGCTGTGGCTTTTGGGCTTGGGCCATAGAAAAAAGAGAGATCGTACCTAAAAAGAGTACAAGTGTGGAGAAAGGTTTCATAGTTGATTCGGATAGCGCATTATAGTTAGTGGTAAAAATACAATAAGTCTGCTTAATTTTATATTATCTATTTAAATATAATCGATAACATTGATTGATTAACTTTGTTCTATGAAAGCCAATAAAGCCATTGACACCCTCGCCATTACTACCAAAATTGTATTGCCCAACGACACCAATACGCTCGGAAATCTTTTCGGAGGTCAGCTCTTGGCTTGGATGGATGTCATTGCGAGTGTTTCTGCGCACCGACACTCCAAACGCGTAGTGGTAACGGCATCAGTCAATAATGTCTCTTTTCAAAAACCCATCAACCACGCTTCAATTGTAACACTAGAGGCCAAAGTTTCTAGGGCATTTAATTCTTCAATGGAAGTTTTTTTGGATGTTTTTGTCGAAGACCCAGTTACCGGCAAACGCGAAAAATGCAACGAAGCCATCTATACGTTTGTAGCGGTAGACCAAAACGGAAATCCGATACAGGTTCCCGAACTCATCCCAGAAACTGAAGAAGAAAAAATGCGCTTTGAAGGCGCGCTTAGACGCAAGCAGTTGGCACTTATTTTGGCAGGCAAGATGAAGCCATCTGAGGCTACAGAACTCAAAAAATTATTTTTAGACCACGAATGAAATACGTTGGTTGCCTTCTTCCAAAACCTAATGTATCCAGAGGTCTACTGATTCAGTGCGTTTGCTATTCCTGGTAAATCTTGCTTGCGCATGCAGTCAAAATGACCTTTCGGACATGCCTGATGGCCTATTTTAGAGCAGGGCCTGCAAGCTAAATCCTGCACTTCATAATGGAAGATGTCTTCTTGTTCTAAACGATATGGATACATGCCAAAATCACGGGTGGTATTGCCCCACATGACGTGAATTGGCAAGTCAAAACTTGCGCCAATATGCATCAGGCCAGTATCGTGGGTAAGCAATACTTTGGCATTTTGAATCAACCAAGCCGACTCATGGATATTTGTTTGGCCTACTGCAGAAATCACTTTAGCCTGATGACAATTTTTTAAAATTAGTTCGGCCGTTTGCAGGTCTTCCTTACCCCCTAAAATAACAATGGGTTGTCTGATTTGCTCAAGGAGCTGTATGAGTAAATCTGTGGGTAGTCTTTTGGTAGCAAACTGCGCACCAATTGCCATGGCAATATACGTTTTTGGCTTGACTTGAAACCTTTCTTCCACATCAAATTGGGCCGTGATTGGGATGTCGTAGTTTAAAGAAGAATAGAATGGTTTCCATGCCGGAACGAGTTCAGACAACGGCTGCAAATAGCGCTCTACCACATGCGTACGCTGTTTTGGACACACCTTAAATTTGGTCAGTAGCCACTTTTGCAAGTTGTTTTTTGGAAACCTATGCGCCTTAGCACCACAGGCCCATAGCAGTAAACGCGTGCGCAGGTTGTGGTGTAAATCAAATATGACATCATACTGCTTGAAGTCAATTTGTTGACGCAATTGAGACAAAGAATGATCGAGTAGAAACGTCTGGTTGAGGTCCGGACAAGCTTCGAGTAATGTAGCAAATCGCTTCTTAGTGACGTAATCTATTTGACAATCCGGAAAGTGAGATTTAATCGCCGCAACAACAGGGAAAGTCAGGACGATATCGCCGATAGAACTAAAGCGAACAAGCAGAATTTTTTTGGGGGCTTCACCGCGCATTGTACGAATGTACAAATTCTATTTTGTGTGCTGAAAAAGAACGCGGTCGCGATCTATCTGACCTTCTAATGCGGCAAAGAAATGAGCTTTTTGCTGTTCTTCGATACAATCTAGCGGAAAGGATAGCTGCAGGCTATCGCTGTAGTCAAAATAAACTGTTTGCTGACTAACCGATACTTTTCTAAGTCCATTTAAATAAATAAGGAGCACTTCTCTGTCGGCTACAAGTATTGCTTTTGAACTCAGCCCTACCCTAAAATTGGATGAATTGATCAGGATAAAAAGAAAAGAATCTAGCGCTAAGATGAGGTAGACAAGCAAAACAAAAATGGCTGAAGGTGTCAGAAACCAATGGGCAAATGCCAAGCTTAAAAAGACGACACCCTCTAAAGAATTGTAGACAAAAACACGCGTCCGACGCTCCTTGCTAATCGCTGCATTCCAAACAAATTTGCCGGCTTGCTTCACCATAGACACTCCCATCCAGCGGCGGATGCTGCGTCTGAGGCCGATGATCAAGAGCAATAGGCCCAAACCAAGGTATACTTCGGTGCTAAAAGTAAGGCGTTTACCGGTTGTGTTGAGAAAATCAATGGGGAGGTCAAAACCAACAAAGACCGAAAACAAAAGCGTCGGAAAGCTCAAGACCAGTAAGAGTAAGTTGATGAAGCTATTCATTTGGGATGAGTTTGAGCTTGGCTTTGAGACCTTTTATTCTTTCTTGGGCTGCTTCGACTTTCTTCTGAACGTCTAGGCGAAGTTGGTCTGCACCTTTGGAGCGCGCAAAGAAACCAAGGTTGTTTTCTAAGGTGAAAATATCTTTTTGCAAGAAATCGATTTGTTTGCGTATTTCCTGGCGCTCAGACTGCAATAGGCGCTGTTTGTCTGGTGATGCCAACAAACCCTCGAGTTTAGCCTCAAAGAATATGCGTTCTTTTTCTTGCCCTTCGAGTTTGAGATCTTTGTAGAGCTCATCCATGCGTGTTTTAAAGGCAGTATAGACGTTTTGTCTTTCTTTGATGCCTACCTGACCAATTGCATTGAATTGTTGTTGAAAATCGCGCAATTGAGCCAAGGCAGCTTGTTTGTCTGTTGGCAAGGCATACTGATTGAGCGCTTCAATTAATGCGCGCTTGGCCTTAAGGTTGTCTGAATTCTCCGCATCTTGACCTTCAAAATGTGCTTGGCGCGCATCAAAGAAACCATTGCAAGCAGCTCTGAATTCTTTCCATAATTTGTTTTCGAAGCGCTGACCCGCAGAACCGAATTCTT
>JBIKZM010000196.1:0-3624 GCA_044354735.1 Crocinitomicaceae bacterium | reverse complement strand
TGGGTCAGTATGATGGTTTCACCATTGGCACATTGCAAATGTGTCGTGACAACATCACCTTGCTTGAATTCAATTTTTGCATTTGGATGCGCAGCGCCTCCTTTCGGATGCTTGACAATATAGTCGTGTAAACCACGGGCTTTGCTCGAAAATGAACTGAGGCGCACCAAGCGGTTGCCTCGGTTTAAATCGAGCATAGTGGCTACTGGGCCAAGGCCATGCGTAGGATAAAGTTCACCGTTGCGATTCAGGTAGTGATTGGTGCGCCAAGCGGCTTCGCTGTAGCCATTTGCACCAAATTCCACACCTGAGTTGTAAGCACTTTTGCCATCGTTGAAGAGCACACCGCGGAGGTCGTGCTCGTAGCCGCCTTGCGCGTGTACAATTTCTCCAAAAAAGCCTTTGCGCACCATAGTCAAAATAGCCATGACGTCGCGTCGGTAGCAAACGTTTTCTAGCGGCATAATGGGTACTTTGGTTTGCTCTGAAGTCTTGACATACGCCCAGCAATCTGCCAATTTCATGGCCCCACCCACTTCCATGCCAACAATTTTACCTGCTTTCATGGCGGCAATGCCGTGCGGTAAGTGCCATTCCCAAGGAGAGGACACAAATACTGCATCGATATCTGTTCGGGCCAGTAATTGGAGGTAATCGTCTGGGCCGTTCTGATAAACGGCAGGCGCCGGACGACCCGCTTTTTCAATTAAAGCCAACGCATCGTTGATCATGCGCGGGTCGGGGTCGGCAAGCGCAATAATATCTACATCTGAGCGCTTGAGCATTTCTTCTATATGGGTTTGACCCCGAAAACCAGTGGCAATAAAACCCAAGCGAACGCGCGTTTTGGTGCCCGAATCAAAGGAGAGCGCTTGCTCGGGAAGCAACAAGGCTCCGGCAGCTACAACACTTGTTTTTTGGATGAAATCTCTTCTTTTCAAGTTTTTTTGCTGAAAGATAAAAAAAAGCCGTGTTTTACCGCAACTCGATGTCCACAAAATTGAAGTGAAATACTACTTCGAAAAATCAAGATTATAGACAATACTTGTCCAGAGTGTATGATTTCTCTCCATTTGAACGCCATTTGCTTTGATGACAAATTGATTCAAATAACCCATCTGAACATTCAAATTTGGACTGAATTGATAACCAACAGCAGCAATGAAGCGATTCTGGTCCAGGATGTTTTTGCCGATACCCTTGCCAAAACCCAAGAAAATTTCATCATTGACATTCATGAACAGCCCTTTTCCTTCTTTCAGATAGGTATTTTGCAACGGAATGATGCATTGTGCGCGGTATCGCATGCGTTGGCGAAACAAGGTGTCTATCCATCGCTGCTCAAGCCTGTACCGATGTTGTACTTGAAAGTTGCCAATCGGTTGTTTTAAAATAACATGTTGCCACAAACGGTTTTCGAATGTTTGATTGGCTATAGGTTGACTTCCATAAGGATATGTTAGGATCCAACCATAACCACAAGAAAAAGTCACTGATGGGTTCAGCTTATAATCTAGACCAACCCTTGCCAAAGATTGCTGCCAATCGTTGAAACCGTCTGCTCTGCGCCATTGGTATTCGGTGTGCAGGTCAAATTGTTTATTCAGTTTGTGATTGCCTTGGTAGACCACCCAACCGTTCAGTTGGTTGTCAATTTGTTTTTGAGCAAAAAAAGACGTCAAGGACAAAGAAGCACCTACAAGTGCCAAATAAGATATTGAGAAAAGTGAAAAGTTGAAAGAGGGAAACATCATAATGATCAAAAATATTTAAAAATAAGGCTTAGAAGATGCAAAGAACAATACATTGATAAAGATTTTGATGGATTCCTTATCTTTGCTACTTATGCAATCAACAACTTCCTCAAGCAAATCACAAGTTTATATCGATTTAGAAGATCAGCACGGCGCCCACAACTACCACCCGCTACCGGTTGTACTGGAAAAAGGCGAAGGTGTTTTTGTATGGGATGTCGATGGCAAGAAGTATTTTGACTTTCTCTCAGCCTATTCTGCGGTCAATCAAGGGCATGCGCATCCTAAGATCACTAAAGCACTCATCGATCAAGCGCAAACTTTAGCACTCACTTCGCGCGCTTTTTACAATAACTGTTTGGGCGATTACGAAAAATTCGTGACCGAATATTTTGGTTTTGACAAAGTGCTTCCGATGAATACCGGAGCAGAAGCGGTAGAAACTGCGATTAAGTTGTGTCGCAAATGGGCCTATGAACAAAAAGGTATTGCCGAAAACCAAGCGCAAATTGTGGTTTGTGAGGGCAATTTCCATGGCCGCACCACCACCATTGTTTCGTTTTCCTCAGACCCCGACTCCAATAAAAATTTTGGCCCGTATCCAGCGGGGTTCATCTCCATTCCCTACGACGACATCGAAGCGCTAGCAAGCGCCTTGGCGCAACCCAATGTAGCTGGTTTCTTGGTAGAGCCTATTCAAGGTGAGGCTGGCGTGTATACGCCCTCAGACGACTACATGCGCAAGGCACGGGCACTTTGCACCCAACACAATGCCTTGTTTATTGCCGATGAAGTGCAAACAGGAATAGCCCGCACAGGCAGCCTTTTGGCGGTTTGTGGCAACTGTACTTGTGAAAACAAATGCGAACAACAAGCCGCAACTTATGCCAGACCCGACATCCTTATTTTAGGCAAGGCTTTATCGGGAGGAGTTTACCCTGTTTCTGCAGTTTTGGCCGACGACCACATCATGATGGTCATCCAACCTGGCCAGCACGGCTCCACTTTTGGTGGCAACCCCATTGCAGCTAAAGTTGCTATTGCAGCACTTACTGCCGTAGACGAAGAACACCTCATTCAAAATGCCCGTCAATTAGGCACGCGCTTCCGCAAAGAAATGCAGCGCGTCATCGATCAAAACCCCTTATTAGTGAAGGTGCGCGGCAAAGGCTTGCTCAATGCGGTTGTTGTCAATGACAGCCCCGATTCAGACACCGCTTGGCGTTTGTGCGTGGCGCTCAAAGAAAACGGTCTTTTGGCCAAACCAACCCACGGCAACATCATCCGTTTTGCGCCACCGCTTGTCATTACAGAAGCGCAGCTCCTTGAATGTATCCGAATCATCGAAAAAACAGTTCAACAATTCACTAAATAATTTTATTTTGGCAACACCTATCAAATTCGGAACCGATGGCTGGAGAGCTATCATTGCTGCAGACTTCACCGTTGAAAACGTAGCGCGCGTCACAGAAGCCACTGGCATCTGGCTCAAAGAACGCTTTGAAAACCCAACGGTTGTAATTGGCCACGATTGCCGCTTTGCTGGCGAACTCTTCATGGAAACCGCTGCCAAAGTTTTGCTTGCCCAAGGCATTCAAATCAAAATGGCGCGCGGCTTTGTTTCTACGCCAATGATCTCTTTAGCTGCCAATCAAATGGGCTGCGAGATCGGCATCATTATTACAGCAAGCCATAACCCACCGGCTTACAATGGCTTTAAACTCAAAGCTAAATTTGGCGGCCCGCTCGAGCCAGAAAAAGTAAATGAAGTGGAAGCGCTTATCCCTGATGTGTGCAGCATTGCTTTTCAAGGTGTCGATTTACAAGCAGCCTTAGAAAAAGGTCAACTTGAAGAAATTGACATCGAAAC
>JBIKZM010000194.1:0-3641 GCA_044354735.1 Crocinitomicaceae bacterium | reverse complement strand
CCATGGCAAAGGGTCATGTACATGCCTTCAAAAACTTGGATCTGATAACTTCTGCCTTCGGTTTTCCAGCTTTTGGAAAGTTGGAGAATACTTGGCTCAGGCGTTTTTGGATCAATATTTCTGAATTGAGAAATGCTGCCGTCGTCATTCAATAAAATAAAGGGAATGTCTTTGTTGGCTTCGATGATGTCTAGGGCGAAGTCTACGTCTTGGCTCATGCTCAGATCAGAAGCATCTAGTAAGGTTCTATTGGCCCTTACCACTAAAGCCATTTTTTCGCGCTCTTTGGTTTTGAGGGCTTCGAATATATCAGTGCTCAAGGCTACCAATTCCGCTTTTTTGCGCAATGCCGTGGCCCATTGTTGGGCTTTACTGCGTTCGCGTTCGCCAATTTTACGGATGCTTTGGTTAGAATAAAACAAAGAACCGCCGACGATAGCCAGCGCCAACACGACCAATAATAGTTTCCAACGTTGTTTGGAGGTATATAAATCCATTGAACGAATTTACTGAAAAATCGGCGCTTCGAGCCCCAACACTTCGGTTTCTACTTGTGCACAAACGCGCTTGAAGTCAAAATGTTGTTCAAAAAGTGTATGTTCTGTTGTAGGTGTTTGTCCGTTTAAGACCTCGTCGAGTTTCAAATTGAGGTCATTCTGATCCAAGGAACGAAAGCAAAGACCCCCGCCGAAAGACGTGATGATTTCTTTTGTTCCGCCATTATTGGCGCCAACTATTGGGCAATGGTTTTGCAATGCTTCAAGTGTAACCATCCCGACTGTCTCCTGGTCAGCTGCCATGATCACCGCATCGGCAGCACGGTAAATGAGGGCCATCTTTGTCTGAAAGTCTACCCAAAGGACTTGATTTCGTTTGGAGTGGGCCTGAATGTTTTCAAGGAGGGTTTGCTGATAGGTGTTGTTTTCATCGGGAGTGGGTTCTCCGACAAAAATCAACATTTCGTTTGGAGCAGTGCGCTTGCTGAAGCTTTCCCAAACAAATGCCTGCCGTTTTTTTGGGTCAATGCGCCCAACTGAAAGGATGAGTTTCTTTTCTATAGGCCATTGCAGTTTGCTTCGCGCAGCTTCTTTGGATAGAAGGGTTTCAGAATTGAATAAAAGCCCAGATGGAATTTCTTTCACCTTTCGCTCGGCAATTCTTGTTTGACGCAATACTTGCAATTGCAGATAGGGCAGTGGGCAAACCCAAGTATCGATGAACCGGTAGCGCAGCGTTCTAAAAAACTGGGTTTTCTGACCGCCAAGTGCCATTTCCATAAAATAATGCACCCTCACTTTTCCGAACGAAAAAAAACGCAGCGATGCGGCAATACTCAGCTCGCGGTTGTTTCGAAAAAAAAGGTCCTCAAAACCCTGTGCTTTTAAATAAGCTGCCAAATGACTTGCAAAACCCCATTGGTAGTGTTTGGGTTTTTGAGCGACTATATATAAAGGTAAGTTGGCTTGTGCTGCTGCTTTGGCAATTGGTGATTCGGAATTGGCAATGAGCAGAACGGAATGACCGCGTTTTTGCATTTGTTGGGCATTGCGCAGTTGGTTCATTTCTAAACCTCCCCAGCCGCCAGACAAACATAAATAAGCAATGCGTTTCATAAGTGTAGCACGAAATTAGACAGATTTGGGCTAACTTTGAACCCATGGATGCCTTCAAATCATTATTGCTCAAACCTTGGTTCGTTTTTTCTTTCAGTTTTATACTGATAGGTGGCACACTCATATTGGTGAGCCCCAATTTATTTGAAGGAGAAATTGTATATAGCCAAAATGGCAAAAAATATGTGCTCGAAGCACCGTTGAGTTTGGCTTATTTTGTGGGCTTGGGCTACCAAGAAGCAGAAATGAAGGGCGTTGTAGATTTCTACCTTACGCGCCGCGGGTACATGCTTGCGTTTAGTTTGATCTTTGGTTTTCCGCTTTTGTTGGCCTACCGTTCGTTTTTGGCTAAAAAGAACAAATAATTACAAGCTTTTTGTGCGGCCGCCATCAACAGGCACATTAATGCCATTGATATAAGATGCCGCAGGCGATGCTAAAAACGCAACAGCAGCTGCTACCTCTTCAGGTTCTGCGATGCGCTTCATCGGGCTTTCTTGCCCCATTTCTGCTAAAATTTCAGCGATGCTTTCTCCGGTTTTGTCGGCTTTTACTTTCGCAATTTCGGTGAGGCGTTGGGTGTTGGTGGCACCCGGCAGTACGTTGTTAACGGTGATGCCAAATGCGCCGAGTTCATTGGCTAAAGTTTTGGACCAACTCGCAACTGCCCCACGAATTGTATTCGAAACACCAAGGTTAGGAAGCGGCTGCTTAACGGATGTCGAAATGATATTGATGATGCGCCCAAACCCCGCTGCTTTCATGCCCGGCACCACAGCTTGCATCAAAATATGGTTGCAAATGAGGTGCTGGTTAAAAGCCGCAAGAAACTCGCTTACTTCTGCATCTACAATAGGCCCGCTTTTTGGCCCGCCAGTATTGTTGATCAGTACATGGATGGGGCCATTTAAGTTTATATAGTTGTCAATAGCAATTTTTAATCCGGCTGGGTCGGTAAAATCAGAAACAAAATATTGGTGAGCCTGTCCTTTATCCTTATTTAATGTAGCTAAAGCTTTTTGAAGTTTATCTTCACTTCTAGAGGTAAGAATGATTGAGAAACCATCTTTGGCGAGTTGCTGGGCAATTGCTAAACCGATTCCTTGGGTTGAGCCACAAACGAGTGCGTGGAGTTGCATATTATTGTTTTTTATCGCTGTAAAATTAACAATTCCATGAAGCTTTTTGAAGTAGAAAATCATCCTTTTTTGTTTTTTAAAATTTTAATAATATATTTGTCAGTCTAAAAATCAATATCATGGGTAACACTACTATACTAAAACCATTTCGATTTATTGCTACAGTCATTGCTATTCTTGCTTTGATGGTTTCTAATTTACAAGCACAGGTAGCTGTGTCTGCAACTTCCGGAACCGCCACAGGAACATACGCAACTGTTAGCGCCGCGTTTGCCGCAATCAACGCCGGCACGCACCAGGGAGTAATCAACATAACGATTTCTGCTAACACCACAGAACCCGCATTGGTTGTTGCTTTATTAGGCAGCGGTGCGCCATCAAACTACACGGCGGTAAACATCAAGCCTTCTGGCAACGTAACAGTAAACTCTGCTGCAACGCCAACTAGTAACCGTGGTTTGATTGAATTGAACGGTGCAGACAACGTAACCATCGACGGTGACGACCCTGCAACGGCGGGAGTTCGCAACCTTACTTTTCAGGTAGCAACTTCAGCATCAACTTCCATATTTACAGCAGTGATTAGAATTTCATCTTCAAATACACTAGGAACTGGCGGGGCTAATAACAATACAGTTAAAAATTGTGTGATTGTCGGTTCTAGATCGAGTGGCATTCAGACTACCACGAGTTACGGTATCAACGCCTCCAGCTACTCAACTACTAGCTTATCGGGGGGGGCCTATGGTAACTTAAACACAACCATTGATAACAACGAAATTCGCCGTTGTTACCGTGCAATTCACCTGAATGGTGCTTCTCCTACCTTTCCTAATACTGGGGTGTATGTAACCAACAACATCATTGGTTCTGCAACATTAGCAAACAA
>JBIKZM010000193.1:0-3657 GCA_044354735.1 Crocinitomicaceae bacterium | reverse complement strand
CCATTCAACAGCACAGCAACTTTTAACGAAATTGTCAATGAAGCCAACTACCAAGCCCATGCTGTATTGGGTGGCTTTGCACCTAGTTACCACCAAGATGAGCGCATTGCGATGTCTTTGCTGATCAATATTTTAGGAGGTCCGGCGCTCAATTCTCGTCTGAATTTATCGGTCAGAGAGCGCTATGGCTATGCGTATTCAATAGAAGCCAATTACCATACCTTTGCCGATACCGGCTATTGGCAAATTTATTTTGGTTCGGAGTCCAAGAACATCAACAAAACATTGGCCTTAATAGACAAAGAACTCGACAAATTGAGAGAAAAAACGCTATCTGTAAGCCAACTGATGCAAGCCAAAAGACAATTTAAGGGTCACCTTGCGCTAGGGATGGACGTCAATTCAGGGCTCATGCAAGGGCTAGGCAAGAGCATGCTGGCTTTTGGTCAGATCGATACAATTGCAGAAATGCACCAAGCTATCGACAAAATTACAGCTCAAGAAATTCAAGCTTTGGCACAGCAGTACCTTAAAAAAGAACAGATGTCTTCTCTGATTTTTGATGTTGAAAAATCTTGATAGCGTAAACTTACCGAATTTTGGCAGGGCAAACTTATTTATAGATGCTTAGCGTCCGCCAAAAATTTTGCTACCCACCCTCACCATTGTGCTGCCATTTTGTATGGCCAATTGGAAGTCACCACTCATCCCCATCGAAATTTCTTTAAAACAGGACTTTTCAGCGAAATATTTGTTGTTGAGCGCTTCAAAAATTTGCATTAATGTTCGGAACTCGGTGGCTACTTGCTTTTGATTGGAGGTATTGCTCGCCATGCCCATGACGCCGCAAATTTGTATGCATTGGAGTTGTTTGAACTCTACCGAATCTAAAATTTCGTTTGCTTCTTGTAGGTCAAGACCAAATTTTGTTTCTTCTTGTGCAATAAAAAATTGCAGCAGTACATCTTGTACCCGACCAGCTTTGCGGGCTTGTTTGTTGATTTCTTGGAGCAACTTTAGGCTATCCACACCATGTATGAGGTGTACAAAACTAGCCATGTATTTGACTTTGTTGGTCTGTAAATGCCCAATGAGGTGCCAATGGATATCGGAGGGAAGTTGCTGCGCTTTTTCGACCATTTCCTGTACTTTATTTTCTCCAAAATGACGTTGGCCTGCGTCGTAGGCCGCCTGAAGATCAGCAAGGGGTTTGGTTTTAGAAACGGCAATAAGCGTTACGTTTTCGGGGATTTCTGCCCGAACTGTTTCAAGTTGTTTTGCGATCATGCTTCGAGTGAGTAGATAGTAAGACCGCTTCTTAATTTGGGTTCAACCCAAGTAGATTTAGGCGGCATATTGAGACCTGCGTCAGCCACTTTTTTGACGTCGGCTATGCTTGCGGGGTGCAGTAAAAAGGCCACTTCAAATTTCTTTGCATCTATGGCATCAATCATCTTTTGTAGCGGCTCATTTCCGGGTACAAATTCTATTTGATCCGTGGTTTTGAGGTCAGTAATACCAAAAATAGGTTTGAGAATGAGGTCCGAAAGAATAAAGGAATCTAGGGTTTCTATCGGGTCTTGGTCATTGATGAAATGGAGGTTGGGTCTGAATTTAAGCCAAGTTTTTTCCATGTAAATGTGGATGTCGTGCTTTTGAGCGGGTAGTTGAGCACCCACTAAAGTTTCAATTTCACCTTCATTTGCCAAGATAGCGACGAGTCCTTTTAAATCGAGGCCATTTGTGGATTTGAGCAAGCGATGAAAAGCGGCAATTTGCACCTCGCGTTCATCGACCAAATAACCTAAAAAATAATCGGCCGCCGTTGGATAAGCTGTGCCTTTCTCACGCAATTGTTGTGTATAGCGCGCAGACGACGCCGAGCGGTGATGCCCATCCGCAATATAAAGCGCAGGCACTTTTTGAAAGGCCTCGCAGATCAATTGGGAATCTGAAGGGCTCAAAAGCCATACTTCATGCGTAATGCGATCGGTTGTGGTGAATTCGTATTCTGGTCTTGTAGCCAAATAAGTATCGAGCAATTTTTGGATAGGTGCTTGCCCCTCATAGGTGAGTAAAACAGGCTCTGCATTGAAGCCAACCGTATGCAGGTAGTTGGTAAATACGTCTTCTCTTGCGGTGAGGGTTTGCTCATGTATTCTGATCGTGCCGTCTAAGTAGTCGTCGACACTTACGCCTGCAAAAAAACCAGAAACCTCAAGACCTTCTCTGGTTTGTCTGTAAATGTAGAGCTGAGCTTGCTGATCGGTGGTGAGTATACCGGCATCAAGAAACTCATTGAATCTTTGTTTCACTTGCAAAAATCGTTCAGTTGAATTGGGCCTGGTTTTGAATTGTGCGCCAAATTCAGGATTGATGATGTGCAAAAAGGTAAATGGGTTGTCTTCTAGTTTGGCTTTGAGTACATTTTTTTTGTAGGAGTAGTAAGGCCGCGTAGCCACTAAATGCACTTTGTTTCGCAGCGGTCGAATCCCTTTATATGCTCTGATTTGCGCCATTCTTTAGAATTTGTAACTGATACCCATACTTGGTAAAAAAGGGAATTGGTAGATGATTTCGTTGGTGATGCGGTTCACGTAAAAAATATTGTTGCGATTGTAGGTGTTGGTTACACCGAGTACAATTTCAAGATGGTTCTTGTTTTTAGTTGTGATGCTGTGTTTCATAGTGACGTCTAGGCGGTGGTAAGAAGGCAATCTTTGAGAATTAAAGGTGCCGAGCATAGTGGCTACGTTGTTGGGGTTATTCGTGACGTAGTCTGTGGTGAGGCCTTCTCCGAAATTTTCAAGTTGGTAGTAGCCAGCTGTTGGCGTGAACGGCAGCCCAGAACCTAAATTCCAGCGGATATTGAGTTCGGTTTGCTTCTTTTTACCAAAAGCATAGGAGCCCACAAGGTTGATGTTGTGGCGTCTGTCAAAGACCGGAAAGTACGAGCCAAAACCATCCCAACGGGTGTTGTGCCCAAGTGAATAGACAGCCCAAATAAAGACGCGGTCTTTGGCGTATTTAACAAGTGCATCTACACCATAAGATTGCCCAGATTCGATGATGAAGTCTTTCTTGAAGACGTCGTCGATGAGTTCAAACTGAGCGATGTCGGTGTAGAGTTTATTTTGGTTGATGTTGCTCAGTTGGTCGAAATATTTATAATAAGCCTCTATGTTGACATTCCAATATTTATTGATGTCGTATTCAAAACCAGCGATGGCGTGCCAAGCATATTGCAAACCATTTTTGATGTCAGATACTTGCTGAAACTCATTGATAAATTGGTCCTGCACGTTTGTAGGGGCAGAGAGGAGGCCATTAAATAAATTGACTACATCTTTGTCTGAAGAAGCAGAGGTGAAGTTTTGGGAGAATCTTCCGCCTGAGAACTTGAAGCGCAGATTGTCTGTGGCATTGTACTTGGCACCAATGCGTGGCTCGATAGAAACGGTATTCAATGATGCGTATAATTGCATGCGCAAACCACCTTGATATACCCAACGTGGCGTTACCAAACGGTAATTGACGTATGAGCCAATTTCTGTGGTGAAATTGCTCGCTTCAATTTTTCGTTCAAGTTCATTGAAAGTGATAAATTGGGTATTGAAGCCACTTAAATTGAAACCGTAGTTGAGTTCGCTTTCATTC
>JBIKZM010000192.1:0-3662 GCA_044354735.1 Crocinitomicaceae bacterium | reverse complement strand
AAACAAGACAAATGAAAGTAACAGTTGTAGGTGCAGGAAACGTAGGAGCGACCTGTGCCGATGTTTTGGCTTCCCGTGAGATCGCCAATGAAATTGTATTACTAGATATCAAAGAAGGATTTGCCGAAGGCAAAGCACTCGATATCTGGCAAACAGCCCCCATCAACCTTTATGATTCTCGTACCATTGGTTGCACCAACGATTACGCGCGAACCGCAGATTCAGATGTTGTAGTCATTACCTCAGGTTTGCCGCGCAAGCCAGGAATGTCTCGTGACGACCTTATCGCAACCAATGCTGGTATCGTTAAGACCGTGACGGAAAACGTCGTGAAACACTCGCCTAACGCAATAATCATTGTTGTTTCCAATCCACTTGACGTCATGACATACTGTGCATTTTTAAGTGCCAATATGCCATCTTCTCGTGTTTTTGGTATGGCTGGTGTGCTGGATACCGCTCGTTACCGCGCATTTTTGGCAGAAGAACTCAATGTATCTCCAAAAGACATCCAAGCAGTTTTGATGGGTGGCCACGGCGACACCATGGTTCCACTGCCGCGCTACACAACCGTTGCTGGTATTCCAGTAACAGAACTCATCGACGAAGCGCGCTTGAACGAAATCATTGAGCGCACTAAGTTTGGTGGTGGCGAAATCGTCAAATTGCTCGGCACTTCAGCTTGGTATGCACCAGGAGCCGCAGCAGCTCAAATGGTAGAGGCTATTGTACGCGATCAAAAACGTATTTTCCCAGTTTGCGCATGGTTGCAAGGTGAGTACGGTTTCTCTGATATCTACTTAGGTGTACCTGTCGTGTTGGGTAAAAACGGAATCGAGAAAATCATCGAACTTCACCTCAACGAAGCAGAACGTGCTTTATTGGCTGATTCAGCTGAAGCGGTGAAAGGTGTGATGGATGTCCTAGACAACATGAACGCAAACGCTTAATTAGAGATCTTTTTCAGATTTTCCAATGCATTTCAAACCGTGGGTTTTCACTCACGGTTTTTTTTGTCCGTTAGGGTAGTTCAATTGCGCCAATATCCGGCGGGTTGTTGCGCGCTTGACCTAATATATCAGAAAAAACGGCGGTACTGATTCCCTTATTCGCTAGGGAAGAGTTGCTCGTGAAATGAAAATCTTTTTCAGAAGGGTTGACAAACAAAGGAGAGAGGTTCCAAAATAACTGACTTCCATAAAAAGAGTCTGTGTAGGTTGTTTCCGATTTGAAAACGGAGTGGTTAAAGTCAAAATTGAGTTGTACACCTGCCATTTGGATGGTATCCATGGCAATTTCGGTGTTTAGGTTGCCGTAAATGACACAGTTTTTGAAGACACCTTCCTCTATGCTCGACACAAGCGTTTGGTTTTGGGCGTAGTCGTTGTAATAATTACTGATGCCAACAGCGGGGTTGGTGGAAGCGCCATAGCCGAGTAAATTACAATGATTGAAATTGAAATCCCCGCCCTGCAAGACCAATAGCGCGTGGGTGCCATTCTGAGAAATCAGGCAGTTTTCAGCCTTCACTTTGGCGCCGGCGAAAATAAAAATGCCGTAGCGCGCTTGGTTATAGATTTGTGTATTTTCAATGTGGAGGGTATAGCTGGTATTGGACGGATCTTCACTGAACAAATGCACGCCGGAGGTGCCGTTTTTGAGAATGGCGTAATTGATGTTGCTTGGCAGCGCTTCAAGAAGGTAGATGCCGTAGTACTGCCCGCTCACATCTTGGTAGTCTTGTTCGAGGCGGTCGCCTTGAAAAACAACTTCATTGCCGAGTTGCCCCTCTATTTGCAAGGAGCCTTTGTATACAAACAAAAGCGCATTTTTATGCAGGTGTACTTTTGTTCCTGCCGGAATAGTGAGGGTTTTGGCGGAGTCTACAATAGCGGCACCGTAAATGACATGGGGCTTGTCATTGGGCCAAACGCCTTCGTTGAAATCAAAAATTTGCGACTGAAAATTGGAATAATGAAAATAGGCGTCTTGGCCCCACGCCGCAAGTTTGACGTATTGATCTTTGCCATTAGTTCGAAAACGAACGGAATCTTCAATGATGAGTGGGTTGGTGCTGTTATTGACGGCTAAGGTGAGCTCCACAAAAATAAACAAAGAGTCTTTGGCTTCGAGTAGGAGCTCTGAGTGCACTGCGCCGGGCGTGCCGTCAACATTTATTCTATAAACAGAATTTTCACCACCCATGAGTTCGATCTCGTCAATTTTCAGACTGCGCTGATCGGAGTTATATATTTTGAAGGATAGAGTTGTAGAGCCAATGGTGGTAAAGACAGTGTCAAAAACCAGGGTATCTGTTGAAAAGGAAAGGTTGGATTTAGACAGGAGTACTTGTTTATTGCAAGAGCTCAGGGTGCCCCAAAAGAACAAGCCAAGTAATACCGTAAAAGCGAAGAAATAGCGCATAAGCAGTGAACGCACAAAACTAAAGAATATTGGTGGTTCAGCTCAATTTTAGGTAAAAATGTTCTTTAACTTGCCCCGGACGCGGGCTGAGTAAACCAAAGTAATAACAGTCTGCCGTGAAATGTAAGTTTTGGGATTTACAGATATTTTGCCAATGATGTTTGTTGTTTTTGGCGCGCGGGTCGGCAATTACAAAGATGGTTTCGGGATGACATGAATGAAGTGGTAGCGTTGCCTCAAAGTTGTGCAATTGAGCAGGGCCAAGGATGTAAATATATGGTTTTGAAGGATTTTCTTCATTTTGACTGAAATGACGAAGCTCATATGCAGCAAGCAAATGGCTGAGCTTGGATATAAATTGCCTTGACTTTTTAGATTTGATGTCAATAGGTAAGCTGATTTCTTGCTTTATTTTTTGACCGGCTACGCCATCGGCTAGCCAATAGGCAAAAGGCGAGTGTGTGCCATGACGGCCTTTGGCTTTCCATAGAAAAGCTGTATATTCGAAGCAGCGAAACATGACGCAAAATAACAAAAAAACTACCGATGTCGGCCCAAACTAATGCAACTATTGAAACACAAAGGCAAGCCATTTTAGATGGTCAGCAAACCCTTCAGGTTTTAAGGCCGTGTCGGTTAGGCGATGGCATCCTCAGTTTTACTGAAGAGCAGCAAGAGTGCTATCGGCAAACCGCTCGCCAATTCAAAGAACCCTTGCACTTTTTTATTCCTGCTTCTGGTTCTGGTTCGCGTATGTTTGCCTTTCTTTTCGATTATTTGCAACACCCAGACGCTGAAAACACCAAACAGGCAGAGCGGTTTTTCAGTCGCCTTCAAGATTTTGCACTTTTTCGCAAATTACCACAAAACATACAAGCTGCTTACACTGCTGGCGAACTCACCTTGAATGCATTTATAGAGGTTTTGATGGGGGCCGACGGGCTCAATTTTAGCGCTTTGCCCAAAGGCCTCATTTCCTTTCATATCCACGAACCTTTTGTGCTCAATGCATTTCAAGAACACTTGAGTCAAGTACAAACTTTAGCAAAAGGCCCTGCTCATTTTCATTTTACCATTCAACAAGAGTTTGCTCAAGTTTTTGAGCAGTGCGTTTCTGAGCTGCAGTCGCTTACAGGGCAAACCTATCATGTCAGTTATTCTAGCCAAGACAAAAATACCGATGCTTTTGTGTTTGATCAGCAACGCCAACTCGTATGTGATTCAAACGGTCAACCCTT
>JBIKZM010000021.1:0-11250 GCA_044354735.1 Crocinitomicaceae bacterium | reverse complement strand
CCGTGAAAACGAGCTCGAGGTAGATGAAGCAGGTTTTCAGCAAGAACTCCAAATACAAAAAGACCGCTCGCGCGCAGCCACCAGCATCGAAACCGACGACTGGCAACAAGTGCACCCTGATGTCACTACCCAATTCATTGGTTACGATGACAAAACAGCAAGCGTCAAGCTCATCAAATACAGAAAAGTAAGTCAAAAAGGAAAAGCATTTTACCAGCTTGTGCTGGACCAAACTCCTTTCTACCCAGAAGGTGGCGGCCAAATTGGCGACAGCGGCGTCTTGCAAAATGGCAGCGAAAGCCTCAAAATTTTCGATACCAAAAAAGAAAACAACCTGATTGTGCACCTCACTACCGAATTGCCCAACCAACTAGACGCTACTTTTGAGGCCCGCATCGATCTGGCCAAACAACAACATACAGCCAAAAACCACAGCGCCACTCACCTCTTGCACCACGCATTGCGCAGCATTTTGGGCACACACGTAGAGCAAAAAGGCTCACTCGTCACCGACAAAGGCCTGCGTTTTGACTTCTCGCATTTTTCAAAAGCAACAGACGAACAACTGCTGGCCATCGAAAATATGGTCAATAGCGCCATTCAAGAAGCGCAAGCACTCATTGAAAACCGTGCCCTAGACATCGAAAGCGCCAAACAAAAAGGTGCCATGGCTTTATTCGGCGAAAAATACGGCGACACCGTTCGGGTCATTGAATTTGGCCCCTCTATTGAACTTTGTGGTGGTATACACGTGGCCAACACCAACCAAATTGGCGTCTTCAAATTGGTCGCAGAAAGCGCTGTTGCAGCCGGAATTCGCCGCATAGAGGCCATTACCGGCGAGGGCGCGATGCGCTATTACAAAGACAAAGCGGCCCAACTCGAGCAAATAGAAGCCTTGCTTAAAAAACCAGCCGACATCGTCAAAGCCATAGAAGAGTTGCAACACAAAAATACGGCGCTGGGCAAGGAAATCGAAATATTTGCCAAACTTCAAGCGCAAGCCCTCAAGAACGAACTCAAAAATGACGTTCAAACGCAAAATGGCCTGCACTTCTTGTTCAAAGAAATCGATACCGACGCCGCAAGCGCCAAGGACATCCTCTTTCAGTTGCGTCAAGAATTTGCGCCTTTTGTAGGTGTACTGGCGCACAAAGACGCAGACAAATGCGGGCTCACCGTCATGATCGACGAAGCACTTGCCGCTCAAAACGACTGGAATGCCGCACAATGGATCCGCGAAGTTTCACCGCTCATTCAGGGCGGCGGCGGCGGGCAAGCTGCCTTTGCCACCGCAGGGGGTAAAAACCCAGCTGGCCTTGCCCCAGCGCTCCAAGTACTTCAAAAGAAACTGAGTGGCGAATAAAAAGATCCTCATCCTGAGCTACTATTGGCCACCTAGCGGCGGCACTGGCGTTCAGCGTTGGCTGCATTTTAGCAGGTATCTTGAAGAATTAGGATGGGAGCCCATCATTTACACGCCGCTCAACCCTGAAGCGCCCGTTCAGGATCCTAAGCTCGCCGCGCTTGTTGGGCCCAAAACGAAGGTGATCAAACGCCCCATTTGGGAACCTACGAGCCTCTACAAAAGCTTGAGTGGTAAAAAAGGAAAGCAACTCCACACTGGTTTTTTACAAGAAAACCCCAAATCCAAAACGTCTTGGCTGCAGAAGAGCGCCATGTGGTTGCGGGCCAATATGTTTATTCCCGACGCCAAAATGGCCTGGATTGGCCCTTCTAAAAGAACCCTGAGCCGCTACCTCAAAGAAAATCCGGTGGCCGCCATCATCTCTACAGGCCCTCCACATTCGTTGCACCTCATTGCCCGCGGTATCAAACGCGAGACCAACTTACCATGGATTGCTGATTTTCGCGATCCCTGGACACAAATCGATTGGTTTGAACAGCTCCCACTCACCAAATGGGGCCTTGGCCTACACAAGCGGCTAGAAAACAGCATTTTCCGAGAAGCAGACGAACTCGTGGTGGTAAGTCGGGACATGCAAACACAAATGGAAAAACTAGCCCAAAGACCCGTAAGGCTCATCTCTAATGGGTATGCGCCTTCCGACTTTCAAAGTTTTGTACACAAGCCAGACCCTCACTTTACCATATTGCACACGGGCTCAATCAACAAAGACCGCAACCCCAGTGCACTCTGGCAGAGCCTTGCTGCTTTTGTTGAGCAAAATCCTGACTTCGCCCAAAAGCTACGCATCAGACTCATTGGCGCTTTAGATGCGAGTGTACTCAATGATTTAGAGCGCTTTCACTTGACATCCTACACCCATTTCGAAACTTTTGTTCCGCATGAAAAAGTGATTAAGGAACTTGCATCTTGTAGCTTATTGCTTTTACCGCTTAACAATGTAAAAAGTCAAAAAGGAATTGTCACTGGAAAAGTTTTTGAGTACTTGGCCAGCGAGCAACCTATTTTGGCTATTGGCCCCTCAGACGGCGATGCCGCTACCATCTTAAACAAACAAGAAGGAACTTTGATGGTTCCGTTCGAAACGGCTGTTCCTTGGTCAAAAGTGATTGCGTTGTGTGATACTAAACCGAACAGAAAAGAAACATTACTTCCTTATTCAAGAGCAGAACTCGCCAAAAAAATGCACGCACTACTAGAAACACTTTGTTCTTAAACTGACATGACCAATTTTTTTGAAGACTTCTTGCTCAATATAGGTTTCAGCTGGACGCTCGCCAAGTACCTCCCGTATGTCATTTGCTTGCTACTTGGCTTGCTTCTATTGCGAATTTGGATGAAGGTTGTTTTCAGATGGTGGCTCAAACTCCTTGTTTTAACTGTCGTATGCAGCATGCCGTTTGGCTTGTATTTTTTCTTTTACCCGATTTATCAGCCAGATATCTATAACCAGGCTTATGTTCCAAAAAACTTGCCCAATGATCTTCCATCAAAAACTACGCTAGCGGTAGTTGTTTTACCCGGTTGCCCATATTGCTCGCAAACTACAGCGGTTATGAATCGGCTAGCCGCCCAAAACAAGCAAATCCATATTGTATACTATATGGTTTCTGAAGACCCAGAAGCACTGCGCTTTTTTAGAAAGCGTTTGTCTTCCAATGTTAAAATAGTATGTGACGACCAAGCAACCTTATGGATGCTTGCTGCAGAAGGTGTGTTTCCGAGTTATTTACTTTTTGACCATAAGCAGCTCAAGCGCGCATGGCACAACACTAATTTTGGGGTGCTTGCACTGGACGAATTGCGTGCTTATAAGTAAACCACAGCGAAATCAAGAATCCGAGTAAGAGCAAACTAGAACCTAGGGTTGCCATTGCATTGCCGGACTGCACACTGATGGGTTCAAACTTCCAAGTAATCTCGTGCTTACCTGCCGGCACCACCACACCGCGCAACAAATAATTGACGCGTAGGTTGGCTACTGGTTTCTTGCCATCTATGTAGCAATTCCAGCCCGCTGGGTAGTAGATTTCACTAAACACTGCCAATTGTTTGGCTTTGGAATTGGAAGCATAACGCAATTCGGATGGGTCGTAATTCAACAACTTAATTGAAGAAGTGGAATCTTGTCCGAGGCCATTTAACTGCGCCTTGAATTCTTGATGTACAACAGCTTGTTTCTTGCTATCCAAGAGCGCTTTTGAACCCGAAGCTAAAATTTCTTGATTGGCATCTTTCACGATGTTGACTTCCGAGACAAACCACGCAGGGCCATTGGCATTGGTGTTCAATAATGCAGGCTGTTCTGGCTTGAGGATGATGTATTTGGTATTGAGCATATTCAGGTACTCCGCCTCAGCCCCGAGTGCAATACGCGTTACGCTAAGGGTATCAAAAATTTGCTGCGCTTGTTCTTGGCTTATCTCTGTAGGCAAGGTGAGTTTTCTAAATTGCTCATTTTTGGCCGTATTGACCGCCGCGCTAAAGGATTGAACCGCCGCCGGGAAATGGAAGTCGACAAATTCTTGGTAGCGCTTGAGTTTGGCACCGTGGTATCCTCCTAAACTTTTATGGAAGAAACTGGTGTTGGTCTCGGCCATGGTGCCATTGACATTGAGCACACGGTAGTTGCTCGATAAATTGAGTGCACCAAATGCAGCATACGCATTGAGCGTATTTTGATCCGTGAGGTTTTTGTAATAATCAAAATCTGCGTAAGCAGTAAGTAACTTTTGTGCAAGCGCAGCATTGGGCTTTTCTTGCTGTAAGATGCTCATGTCGGCAGGAGAAACGGCGTAGGGAATGCTGGCTTCATCTAGGGTTTGATAAGACTGGTAAGTACCCGTGCTGTCATCGTTGTTGAGGTAGCGCTTGGCCACGCTCATTTGGTCTGCCAAAACCAATACGCCAGTAATGGCAAGTATTGCCATTCGGTTGAGTTTGGTGCGCAAGAAGAGTACCACTACACCCAAAGCTAAGATGACCAAGAACAACGAACGCTGCATGTCCGCTTTGTAAATTGTGATGCGCGCGTCAATTACAGCTTGGCGCATGCCTTGGTAAAACGCAGTCTGACTCGCGTCTTTGGCTTGTTTGCCCGCATCGGCAAATTGCTTGAGTTCTTCTGTGGTCATGAAACTTCCAGACAAACTGGGGCTAGCTACCAATAGAATGGCAAACAAAAGCAAGCCGCCCATAGCGCCATACCAGTATTTCTTCTGACCCAGCAAACCTTCGTTGCGCAAGAGTTTATCTAAGAAAAGTAAGCCCATGGTAGGCACCATAATTTGCCACAACACCAAGAGCATTTTGGAGTCTCGGAATTTGTTGTACATCGGAAACTGATGGATAAAGAAATCATTGAGTGCATTCATTTGGTTAGATGCCAAATAGAGCACTAAAATGCTCAAGATCAAGAAAGGCCAGCGCAGCACGTCCTTGACAAATAGCAAGCCGAGGATAAAAAACACGAGCAGCACGACCCCAAAATAAAAAGCGCCGCCGCTCATGCGCTGGCCGCCCCAATAATGATTCATTTGCCCGACTTGTTCGGCATAGGTTGGGTCGATATCGACCAAAGCATCTGGGTCATTGGCCATCAGGTCTCCTTTGCCACCTTTGGCATTTGGTGCGTAAAGCGAAAGGAGTTCGCGCTTGCCGTAGTTGTATTCCAAGATGTAGTCTTTGTTGAGCCCCTCTTTGGCCTGAGAGCCACCATCTTTAGGCTTGATGGTGAGTTCTGAGGTGCCGCGCGTGGTGTATTTACTGTATTCTTGGGTGCTGAAAAGCAAGCCTGCATTCGCCAATAAGGCCAATACGCTAGCGAGCGCCAAACCACCAATAGAAAAACCAAGCGGCTTCCATTCTTTGGCAATAAGCAAACGCAGCACCTCAGCAACTGCAACGGCGCCTAAAATGAAGGATAGATAATACGTCATTTGGAGGTGATTGGCCGTAATATTCAAGCCCAAAAAGAGCGCAAAAACTGCTGAGCCCAACAACCAACGCCCTCTAAAAGCAAGCAGTAAACCACCTAGCGCAGGCGCCATGTAAGCTATTGAATTGACTTTCGACATGTGGCCCGCACCCAAATAAAGGATGTTGATAGTAGAGAAACCATAGCCAATGGCCCCTATCATGGCCAACCACGGATTGATGCGCAAACAAAGGCCTAGGATGTAAAAACCAAGCATAGAGATAAAAAGGATACCCACCGGACGCGGTAAGCCCAACTTAATGACTTGATCCACCTTGGTGAGCCAGTTGGCATTTTGCTCCACGGAAATTTGATAGGCTGGCATACCGGAGAACATGGCGTTGGTCCAATAGGGTTGCGCGTTGTTGTGCGTGAGCTTGTAATCAAAGATTTCCTTGGACATCCCTTGAAATTGGCGGATATCATTTTGCTTGAGCGCATAGCCATCGAAGAGTGGTGAAAAATAAATAGATGGCAGCACCACAAAAAGAACCAAGGCAACGAGGTGCGGTAAAAAAGTTTTGAAAGACAGTTTCATGCTAAAAATTTGGGTTGAATTTACGAATTAATGGCTTGGGTTGGCATAACGACGCACGTCTGTTGCGGCAATACAGTGGTCAGACAAAATGATCAGGCGCTCAATGATATTGCGCAATTCTCGGATATTACCGGTCCAGTCTAGAGCTGAAAGCGCCGTAACGGCATCGGCTTCAATTGTTTTTTTGGCAATACCGTGTTCGTTGCAAACCTGTTTGATAAAGTGCTCCACAAGTTGCGGAATATCTGCCCTGCGCTCATTGAGCGACGGAACATGGATCAGAATAACTGCCAAGCGATGGAATAAATCCTCGCGAAAACGACCCGCTTTGATTTCTTCGCGGAGGTCTTTGTTGGTGGCGGCCAGCACCCTGCAATCTACTTTGAGGTCTTTTTCGCCACCCACGCGCTGAATCACGTTTTCTTGTAAGGCGCGCAGTACTTTGGCTTGAGCTGTGAGCGACATATCGCCAATTTCATCTAAAAAGAGCGTGCCGCCAGAAGCCAATTCGAACTTGCCTTTGCGGTCTTTGACGGCCGATGTAAAAGCGCCTTTCTCATGACCAAATAACTCACTTTCAATGAGTTCAGATGGAATGGCTGCGCAGTTGACCTCTATAAACGGCATTTTGCTCCGCTTGGAAAGTTCGTGCAGCGAGCGCGCTACGAGTTCTTTGCCGGTTCCGTTGCCTCCGGTGATCAGTACGCGCGCATCAGAGGGCGCCACTTTCTCAATCATGGATTTAATGGCTTCTATTTCGGGGCTAGCGCCGATAATGGCAGAGCCTTTGATTTTTTTAACAACTTGTTTGAGTTGAGTGGTTTCTTGCACGAGCAAATTGCGGTCCTTGACTTGGCGCAGCAAAACCAAAATTCGGTTGAGGTCGAGGGGTTTTTCAATGAAATCAAAAGCTCCTTTTTTGATGGCCCCAACTGCGGTTTCTACGGTGCCGTGGCCAGAAATCATGATGACAGGCGTTTCAATGCCCAATGCCAAAATTTGGTCGAGCAATTCGAGGCCATCCATTTGCGGCATTTTGATATCTGAAAAAAGCAAGTCGTAGGTATTTGCTTTTAATTTTTCAAGTGCTTGGGCGCCGTTTTCGGCTTCGTCTACCAAGCACCCTTCGAATTCTAGGATTTCTCTGAGCGCTCTGCGGATGGCGCGTTCGTCGTCTATGAGTAAAACTTGCATAGGGTTATTTAACAGTGCGTTCTAACATCGGAACAAATTTAAAAGTACCAAATTCTTCGGAGCTATAGCTGGTTTCGCTGGTTTTGTGGATGCGGAGCATTTTTTGCTCGGCACCTTCTCCGACTGGAATAATCATGAAGCCGTCAACTTTGAGTTGTTCGAGCAAGACCGTTGGTATTTCGGGTGCACCACAGGTCACAAGAATGCGGTCGTAGGGGGCGTATACGCGGTTGCCTTTGTAACCATCGCCAAAAGATAAATTGGCGTTGAGTTGAAAGAAGTCGAGCATTTGCTTGGCTTTGGCGTGTAAAGGTTGGTGGCGTTCAATGGAATAGACGCGAGCACCCAGTTGACAGAGAATACAGGTCTGGAAACCTGAACCCGTGCCAATTTCGAGTACTTTCATGCCTTTTTCTAGTTGCAAGAGTTCGGTCTGAAAAGCAACGGTGTAAGGATGCGAGATGGTTTGGCCTGATCCAATTTGAAAGGCCATATTGGTATAAGCTTGCTCATCAAAAGCGAGATCGAGGAAAAAATGGCGCGGGATGGTATCAAAAGCCACTAAAATGCGTTGGTCTTGAATACCCATTTGGGCCAATTCTTCGATGAGTTGACGGCGGCGGCCTTTGTGTTTGAAAGTATCTTTGAGGTGTTGCATGTGCTGTATCAAGCGATAACAACCCCTACAGGGCAGTGGTCTGAGCCAAAAACGTCGTTGAGGATAAACGCGTCTTGGAGTTTTGGAATGAACGCTTCGCTGAGCAGGAAGTAATCGATGCGCCAGCCGACGTTTTTCTCGCGGGCGCCCGCTCTGTAGCTCCACCAAGAATACTTGACCTGTTCTGGGTTGAGCGCTCTAAAGCTGTCCAATAGACCGGCGCCAACAAAGGCGTTCATGCCGTCGATTTCTGCTTGCATATAGCCCGCGGCTTTGTTGTAATTTTCTTTAGGGCGGGCCAAATCAATGGCCTGATGCGCCACATTGAAATCGCCACAGACCACAACAGGTTTGCTTTGCTCTAGATTTTTAAGGTAGTTCAAGAACGCGGCATCCCAGGTTTGGCGGTAGGCTAAACGCAGCAGTTCACTGCCCGAATTGGGCACGTAAACGGTCACGAGGTAAAAGTTGGTGAATTCAGCACAAATGACGCGCCCTTCGGCGTCGTGGTCTGGCAGGCCAATATCGTAGGTAACCGACAACGGTGCTACTTTGGTGAGAATAGCCGTACCTGAATAGCCTTTTCTTTCTGCAGAATTGGCGTAAACTTGGTAGTCAGATAGCGGCGCAACGGCTGCAGCGACTTGTTCAGGGGTAGCTTTGGTTTCTTGCAAACAAATGACATCTGGCGCTTGGGCCTGCATATCGGCTATGAAGTTTTTGCCAACTACTGCGCGTATGCCGTTGACGTTAAACGAAAGGATTTTCATGAACTGAGTTTAGCTCCAAAAATACTAAAATTTTAGGCGCAAAAAGCTGTACAAAACAGGGATGTTGGTTTGTTTACCTAGAAAATAACGAAACTCCTGACCCACTTGCAAAGTTGGCCCCACGCGTTGCATCCAACCCGCTGAGAAAGAAGTAAAAGCACCTGCATCATAAGTGAAAACAACTTGTTTTGGGTCGTAAAAAAGTTCTGCTCTGCCCACCAAATTGAGCTTGGGATTCAGTGCATAAGCCGCTTGTAAATTGGCCTGCCACCAATATTTCAACTGACTTTCTCCATTTTGTTTTTGCAAACCCGCATACACACAAGATTGTAAAGTCCACTTGTTGTTGGTATACCCTATATTGAATTCTTGGAAAAAGCGCCAGCGGTTGAGGCCAAGCTCGGGTGTGATTTTACCTACAGGGGCTAAGTCGCCATAAAAATGACTCCAATTCCATTTCCATTTCTTGAATTCCCATTGAAACAACAAGCCCAAACTCGGCCTCACCCCCGAAAAAGCAAGTCTTTGCCAACCATTAGTAATGAAAAATTGTGACTTCAACTTTGGTGTCCAGCGTTGTGTCCAGCGCAGACCGGAAACATAATATGGCACATATTCTGCGGCCAAACTTCTCGATGCATTCAACTGATCAACACTACGAGGTGACTCTTGTGTGTATGGAGAACTAAAATTACCTAAAGCAATTGAGGTCTGTCCATTCTCATATTGAATATAGGATTCATAAACAAACCTTCTCAAGGGAACCTCCAATTCATAATTACCTTGCATGTAAGCACCAATAGCAGGCGAAAATTGAAATTTAAAATGGTTTTTGGTATAAGCCAATTCGATTTCAAGCAAATTGATATCGTAGGTGCCTATTTTGGAATGCGACACCATAAACGGCAAATTGGAGATCCCTTTTTTGGATACAGCAGCATAGCCGTCGTAGGTGCCGGCTAGTGAAAATTGTGCCTGAAATGAAAGGGGAAGGGAAAAGAACAGCAGGAAAAGATACTTCATGGCATGCAACAGGGCTTTCCAACGCTTATTTAGGATAGACTTTGCCATTGCCATATTCAGATTTCAAAATAAAGAGCGGTGTGCCGGAATAATACAAATTTCCTTCGCCGTAGAGCTGCGCCTTGAGTTTGATTTGATCGGCACGCAGCCAACTAGAAAGTGGTGACGCACTGCGAAAAGAAATAGAATCTTGTACCTGTAAAGCTGGTGCTTCAAGCGCTGCTGAGCCGTCGAGGTCCACGAAAAGTGCCGACACCGTACCGGCAAGTCGTAAGGTTTGCCAACCGTACTGATTGCGAATGCTAGCTTTTTGTGCGTCAATCAGTAAATTAACCGCTCCCACCCCCTCTTTGAGAAAAATGAGCATGTCTTCGGCAATCCATTTGTTGCTCGTCCGAACCGCTTCACTGTTGTCTAGGTGTAATTCTTTCAAGGCTGTAAAATGCACCACGGCCTTCACGTCGCCGCGCCGATACCTCAAAAAACCACAACGGTTCTGATTGCGCAACTGCAGGGTGTCATTATCGATGGTCGCGCTCAGAAAAGATTGCAAATTGCCTCCTGCCAGCCACTCGATGTAATTGAGGGAGTCTTGAACGAGCACCACTTCCATGTGCGGATAGATATGCAGATAACTAAATGAAGCCAGCGGCAACTGTATTGTTTCGACGGGGCCTGCACCCTTCCAACAAGTGCGTTCAGGGGCTTTTTGACAAGCCCATAAAATCACAAGTAATGCTATGTAAGGAAGAAGGCGCATGTTTAAAAATGATAGGCCAAACCGAATTCCATGTAGTCGGCTTTGGCATAATGCGTTTTGAGTGTCATGAGCACCTCTAGCTGCTTGGTGAGTGCGTAACGGCTACCGAGTCGAATATATACGGCGTCGTCGGGTTGCAGTACGTCGCGCAGGTAAACCCCAGCACCGTAGATAAAATGCAAGCGGTCAAAAGACTGCACATAACCCAAGAAAAGGCCAATTTGCAAAGGGTCTAGTCCAGCTGCCTGCGGATAACTCGGATGCGACAGCAAACCTGTTTTGTAAATAATATCTAAAGAAGCCTCAAGCCCACCTCTGGCACCAAGCGATTTGCGCGCAAAAATATTTCCAGCATAAACAGGAAAACGCCCAACACCCAAAGGGCGCATTTCTTTAGCACTCGCAATGGCCGTTACACCAAAGGTGAGGTCCGGACGTACAAGTTCTATTTGTTTATTTTCAATGGAACGCGCTGCAAAAAAGCGCTGCACACCCAGGGAAAGAAATGGCACATTGACACCGAGGTTAGGCATTTGGTAGCTTGCATTTGAAAAATGCGTCATGTCGATACCAACGGTGAGCGCGGTGTTGTTCCAGCGATAACTTTGTTTGAGCGCAAAGCACATCATGGCGTTGACCCGCGAACCAATGGCGATGTTTTCAGGATTGAGTAAAGGGTCAAAAGGCTTGTTGGTGTAACCAAAACCGGTCGCAAATTTGAAATCCAAGCGATAGCGTTTGCGCTTTACAATTGGCAGTTCAACAAAACCATAAAGCCCCAAATAACGTCCAAGAATTTGGTTGTTGCCCACTGAGCCAAAAAATAACGTGCCGCCGACTAAAGGCTGGCGATACGCTCGGTGCCATTGCTTGGCCGCTGCGGTTCGGTAAATGTAAGAGAA
>JBIKZM010000191.1:0-3676 GCA_044354735.1 Crocinitomicaceae bacterium | reverse complement strand
GCTCTTCCCTTTTGATCTTAAAAAATAGCGAGCATTGCGATGAGTGCAGGAATGACCCATTTTTTAAGATCAAAAGGGAAGAGCAAGAGCAAGCCGAGGGCGAATTCGACGCCAATCAAAGCGCGCGAAAATATTTTAGCCAACTCCACTGAAAAACCCATCGGATACAATTGCTTGATTTCAAACATAGAGATGGTTCCGTAGGCAGAAGGATCTGGATAAATTTTGCCATAGGCAGAAACAAGAAAAAGACCCGCAATAAGGATGCGGATACTCCAAGGAAGGTAGCGTTCGATTGGTTTCATGTAATTGGTTTTGAGATAAAATTAAACGCCTATTTGCAACTTGACTGCACTTTAACAGCCTCTTAACAATTTTCCAAATGAATAAGTGCAAAAACGCTATAGTTGAGCATGTCAAAATAATTGCCCTCTACCCCTTCTGAAACTTGCGTGGCACCTGCGTTGTCTTCGATTTGCTTGATGCGCAAGATTTTGCTCAGGATGAGGTCGGTGAGGGAGCTCACGCGCATGTCGCGCCAAGCTTCGCCATAATCGTGGTTTTTGCGTTCCATGAGGGCTTGTGCTTCGGCGGCAATTTGGTGGTAGCGCACGATGGCTTCTTGGGCCTGCATGGTGTCTTCCGTGCCTGCGGGCTCGCGCACTTGTATGATGGCCATGATGCAATAATTGACAATGGCTTGAAAAGCGTCTTCAAAAGATTCGCCAACGAGGTTTTTGCCTGTTTCTTGAATGGTGCGGATGCGCTGTGCTTTGATAAAAAGTTGGTCGGTCAAGGAACTCGGGCGTAAGATGCGCCAAGACAAGCCGTAGTCGAGTGTTTTTTTTTCGAAAATCTCTCGACAAATAGTCATTACATTTGTATATTGAATTTGCGTTTGTGTCATGAGTCAAGCTAAGGAAAAAAGTACCGTATTTCAGAAAAGTCGCTTTTTGAATATCAAAGGGCAACTCCACGATTTTGGTCTACCAAAGATAATGGGAATTTTGAATATGACGCCCGATTCCTTCTTTGAACAGAGCCGCGTGCTCCACCTTAACGAGTTGCTAGAGCGCGCAGGCGCCATGATCCACGACGGTGCCGATATCTTGGACATCGGTGCAAGCTCCACGCGCCCCAATGCGCAAATCCACTCCGCTCAAGAAGAAATCGACCGCTTAGGCACAGCCATACAAGCGCTCAAAAAAGCGTTTCCAAGCACCTTGCTTTCTTTAGATACCTATTATGGTGAAACGGCCAAATTCGGTATTGACCAAGGCATTGACCTCATCAACGACATCTCTGCTGGGCAGTTTGACCCCGCGCTATGGCCTGTGGTGGCGCAAGCAAAAATTCCGTATATTCTCAATTACAACCGCGCGCAGCAAAACAATATGGCGCAATCCTTCCTGACTGAAAAAGGAATCGTGAGTGACGCCCTCTCCTTTCTCTCAGAGAAAAAAGCCGCCTTACAAGCGCTAGGCTGCACAGACGTGCTTATTGACCCTGGTTTTGGTTTTGGCAAAAGTTTAGCCGAAAACCACGAGTTACTGCACAAATTAGAGCACCTTCATTTACTTGGTGCACCACTGCTCGTTGGCGTGTCTAGAAAATCCATGATTACAAAAGTGCTCAATTGCAGCCCCGACGCGGCACTCAACGGCACGAGCATCCTTCATACGCTCGCCTACACCAAAGGTGCGCGCCTCTTTCGCGTGCACGATGTAGCAGCCGCCAAAGAGATGATTCTCTTGTTGGCAGCGCAAGAATTGCACTAATTGAAACTTTTTTGCTTACTTTCGTATGATTGTACATCTTTAACAAGCGTATGAAAGCTTTATCTTTACTTTTTATCTCCTGTTTTGCATTGCTCAGCCATGCGCAGGCCCCATCTGCTAACTTTACGGTCTCCGACCCCGATAACATCCTCTGCCAGGGAGACTGCATCTATGTAGTCAACAATTCCACCGGCGACGATCTCGTTTATCTCTGGACCTTCCAAAACGCTAGCCCAACAACTTTTATTGGTCAAAACCCAGGCCCTATTTGTTTCAACACAGCCAGCACAACAGGCCCATTTGCCATTACCTTGACCGCTACCAACACACAAGGCGCCGTCAGTACCATAACCCAATTTGTAACGGTCTTGCCGATGCCCACAGTAGCTAGCACTATTTCTGACACGCTCGCAGGTGTTTATGTTGTCATACCAGACACCACCATCGATATGTTTCAAGAAGCTTACTTATATGCAGAAGGTGCACCTTTCGGTGGCAACCTCACTTGGTATCCGAGCGGCGTAAGTGCAGACAGCATCACGGGTTGCTCGGCTTGCATTGCCGGCGACTCCCTCACCGTCACTCCTTTTTACACCACCTATTATGTCGTGCAATATGGCCTCAATGGCTGTTTTGCTTACGATACTGTTTTGGTAACTGTTGATTTTGCCAACCAAGTCAAAATTGAACTACCCAATTCTTTTTCACCTAACGAAGATGGCGAAAACGACTTCTTTCGCGTCCTGACCAACGTAGATACCGACGGCAACTTTGCCAATGGCTATGAAGAAGGTGGCGCATTGGCAGAAATTGACTTGCGTGTCTTCAATCGCTACGGGCAGCAAGTATTCCGTACAACCGACGTCAAAGAAGGTTGGGACGGCACTTACAAAGGCAAGGCCATGAACCCTGCCACTTACACGTATATTCTCAACTTCCGCACCATTGACGGCCGCTCAGGCTCGCGCAAAGGAAACGTTACCCTATTCAGATAAGCACATGAAACGCACACTATACTTAGCCCTGACTTTTGCTGGTGCCTTCAGCGCCACAGCACAGCACGACCGCATTATTTCAAATTGGTCTCAGTCTCAAATGATCTACAACCCCGGAGCAGTTGCTACTGGCCCCGGAGACATGAGCTTTTTTGCCAATCACCGCTCCCAATGGCTTACTGTCCCTGATGCAGGTGTTGGCATGCGCAGTAATTTCATCAACGGAGAGTTCAAGATCCAAGAAGATGGCCTAACCAATCGCAACAATTTTGGCGTAGGTTTTAGCATTCTTTCTGATCAAACAGGCGCTGCCAACCTCACTACCCTCAGCGTCTCTTTGCCTTTGAACTACACTTTGGCACTAGACCGTCAAAACAAACTCAGTATTGGTGTGGCACCTGGTTTTATACAGCAATCTTCTGATCGCTCTAGCCAAACCTGGGAAAACCAATGGGATGGTTCTGTATTTAATCCTGCTACTTCTGTAGAGAACAGCATCAACGGCAGCTACGCCACCATGGACCTCGGAACCGGCATCTACTTTCAACACCAAATCAACAACCGCTCTTCTTTTTATGCGGGCTATGCACTCAACCACTTGATCAAACCCAAAATGGCTTGGTCTTTCAGCGGCGACAAAATGTACATGCAAATGGTCTTGCAAGGTGGCGCCGATTTGGCCACCAGAAACCCAGACTTCCGCATTCAACCAAATTTTGTGTTCTTCCGCACCAGCAATACCAACAGCCTCACTGCTGGGGTTACGTTTGAAAACACCATCAAAGAAGGCTCAAAAATTACAGGAATCAACAAATCAAATTGTGTCAACTACGGAGTTTACTACCGCCACGGCGATGCAGTTGTAGCCACTTTCGGCATGAAAGTATCTCAGTTCCGTTTTGG
>JBIKZM010000190.1:0-3705 GCA_044354735.1 Crocinitomicaceae bacterium | reverse complement strand
ATGCGGTGCTTCCTTTTGAGCAAAATAAAGCTGCTCAACCTGTTGTGTCGAGCCCTGCTACTTTCCCACACAAACTAACCGACACCCTTATCAAGCACACCGTGCTGGAAAAAGAAAACCTTTACGCCATCTCAAAGCGTTATATGGTATCTGTAGACACCTTATTGGTACTCAATAAGCTGACTTCCTCAAGAGTGAGCCCAGGCCAACAAATCCTTGTCCCTATAAAGCAAGTCAAGACAACACCCGTTGCTGTTCAAGCGGTTCCTGCGCCTAAAGTGCAAAACGCAAGCGTCGCCTTTCGATTTCCTGTTCCTAAAAAAGCACACTACCACATCGCTGTATTTTTACCTTTTGCCTTAGACTCAAGCGCTGGGCAAAACCGTTTTGTAGCTACTGCTGCCCTCGATTACTACATGGGTATGAAAATGGCACTCGACAGCCTCAAAAACATGGGTTTATCAGCCGATATTCACGTTTTCGACGACAACGCCTTGAGGCCAAGTTTGGAAGCGGTATTGCAAAGTGCAGACATGAACAACATCGACCTCATTTTTTCGCCATTACAAGATAAACAAGCAAAAATAGTAGCGGCTTTCGCCAAAGAAAAGGGCATTCCGGTAGTTTTTCCAGTGCAAATGTCAGCAGCCCTCGCACAATTGGCACCCAATTTTATTTCCTATACGCCATCCGACTTCGCTTTAGTCGAAAACCTCGCCCTGCACCTACATCAATACTACCAAGGGCATACGGTTGTGCTCATCAATAGCCCATTAGCGGCAGATCAGCTTTTAGAGCAAAAATTCAAAACGGCCTTTGCTAGCGTTTCTACAACACAGTCTAAACTCAAATTACAAGAAGCGTCTTGGGCTACATATCAAAAATACAAACCTATTGGCGGCCCTCAGTTATTGGTGAGTTTCAGCACCGATCGCGCGAAGGTGGCCGGCTTGCTCAAATCAGTAGCCTTGGATAGCAATTTACTCGTGGTGGGTCAAAAAGATTGGCTCGACTACAAAGAGCTAGATGCGCCGCAAGTGCGCGATCAAGCATTTTTAGTGGCGCTGCCAAGTTACTTCAATTACCACCAAACGCAAATTATCCCTTTTCACAAAAATTTCCGCAAGCGTTACAACACGGACCTAAGTAAAATGGCTTGCTTAGGCTATGACCTCACCTTGCATATCGGTAAACAATTGCTCGGCAGCACCTTACCACAACAAGGACTCATCAGCAACATGAATTTAAGAAGCAACTCAAACGGTTTGCATATCGAAAACAACGCCGCTGTTGTTGTTCCGTATAAAAACGCCCAATTGTTAGCCCCCGATCATGAATAAAACAGAAATTGCTGCGCGCTACCGCGCGCTTCAGTTGCATATTTGTCAGGCACTAGAGCAACTCGACGGCCAAGCGACTTTTCAAGAAGATACCTGGCAACGAGAAGAGGGTGGTGGAGGTCATACGCGCACGCTGCAAGGAGGCCTTGTCTTTGAAAAGGCAGGCGTTGCATTTAGTGCGGTGCATGGCCCTGTTACCGACGCCATGAAAAAACAACTAGGGCACGAAGGCGAGGTCTTTTTTGCCACAGGCGTTTCCATTGTTTTGCATCCGCGCCATCCGCGCCACCCTATTATGCACATGAATGTGCGTTATTTTGAACTCGAAGACCACACTTATTGGTTTGGTGGCGGCATAGACCTTACGCCACACTTTGTAGACCTCGACCACGCAAAAATGTTTCATCGGTCTTTAAAAGAAGTTTCTGACCGTTATAGTCCTGAATTTTACCCGAAATTCAAAGAATGGGCAGACCGCTACTTCTTTTTGCCGCATAGAGGTGAATCAAGAGGGGTAGGGGGTATTTTCTTTGACCAACTCAACGAAAGTTGTGGCCTTTCCAAAACCCAACTTTTCAATTATTGCCATGATTTAGGTGAGTTGTTTCCAATAGTTTATGCCCAGCAAATTGAAGGCACAAATTTATTGTCTCCAACACAAGCAGAACTTGATTGGCAAGCACTTAGAAGAGGCCGTTATGTCGAATTCAATTTATTACACGACCGCGGCACCAAGTTTGGCATTTATTCGGGAGGGCGCACTGAGTCTATTTTGATGAGTATGCCACCAATGGCCAACTGGGTTTACAATCAAGAGCCTGCTGAGGGTTCTGAAGAACAAAAAACCCTGAGTTTCCTCAGGGCTACACACGAATTTTGCTAAGCGCTTTTGCGCATATTTTTATTGCTTGGAGAGGGTAAGGTAATCTGTGCCGCCGCCGCCGCCAGAAACATCAATGAGCTTGATTTCTGTGTCGGTGAAGGAAATGATATCCCAGTCATCGGAGAGGTCGTCTAGTTTGTTGCTTACGTTGAAATTGATATTGAAGTCGAGGTCGTCAAGACTGTCGTCATTGCTGTTTGAGTCTGTAAGAGACCAAGTACCCGCATACGGATTTGAATTGCTGCTCAGTAAATCTGTTGCGTTCAAAATACCGCTTTCTAAAAAGGTAAGCCGAAAAGTTGTGAAATCGGCTGTTTCGTCGTCGCCATCGTCGATGTAGCTACTCACCACCCAAGTACCGTCTGTTGAAATTTTAGTGATTTGTTTTTGGTTGCTTTGCCATTTGCTACAGCCTGTTGCCAAAGCCAGCAAGCCAATTGTGAGGAGGATGGTTTTCATGTAGGATAGATTTATAAATAAAAAAGTTTGGAAGGTCAAAAATAGTACCAAAAATCGAGTTGTTATGCTGCTGCATTGAATTAAATTCAAATTCACTCCGCAATATTTCTGCGCAATAACTATATTTGGACATGCTGCAACTCAAAGCACAAAGCCAGCGCTTGCAATTGATCCTCGATTTTTTAAAAGAGCAGGCCTTTATGCGCGCTTCTTTTGTGCAAATTCAGGAGCACCTCAATCACTTGCTCCCAATTCAGGGTCTCAAACCCATCTCTAGAAGATCTCTCGAATCAGATTTGCAATTTTTGAAATCCAATTTAGCCGAGAAATTAATGCATGTTCGTGTTTCCAAAAAGCACTATTATCAATTGCTTTCTGCGCCAAGAGAAAGTATTTCTGAGGCCTTTAAAACAAGTATGCTCGAGCAAATTGCAGTGCAGCTGGGCGCTCAAAATTTAAGTAAAGAAGACCTCCTTCAAGACAAACTTGTTTTCAGTTTCTCAGCGCTCAACGACGATGGAAAGTCCTTTGAACTTGCCGCCAATTGCACGCAAGCCATAGCGCAACAATACCTTGTCCAATTTCTATATCAATCGGCATTTGGCACCTATAAATCAAAACTTCAGGTGGTTGCACCGCTACAAGTTCGCTTTTATGAAGGACGCTATTATTTAATTGCCAGCGTTTGGTCTGAGCTTCAAAATACGCCTAAGGCGCAAGTAAAAGTTTTTGCTTTTGACCTGATCGAAGATTTTGTTGTCGTTCCGGCGCTAGTTGAGCGTGAAGATGGCAGCGAGGGTGATCTCCGTTATTTTTCATGGCAACAACTGAGTCAAGATGTGGGCTTAAAGTCCTATTTCAAACACTGTTTAGGGATCGCACGTTTCAAAGAAAGCGTTCCTGAAGTGATCCGGCTTAAATTCACGGATTGGGCCATCTCTTATGTGAAGTCCAGGCGTTTGCATGCCTCGCAGCGCATTGTCGTGGACAATCCAAATTATATCGTTGTGGAGCTCTATATCT
>JBIKZM010000189.1:0-3714 GCA_044354735.1 Crocinitomicaceae bacterium | reverse complement strand
TATGGCCTCAGCCTCAAGCTCTGGGAAACCCAAAACAACATCATCGAATACGACGGAAAATGAGTACTGCCCTGTTCTGGCATCGCCGAGACCTCAGAATCAACGACAATGCAGGTCTACACAAAGCACTCACACAATGTACGAAAGTCATTCCTGTTTTTGTTTTTGACAGCACCATTCTTGGCCTACTTCCAAAAAACGACCAGCGCGTGTTGTTTATCCACCAAGAGCTTGAAAAAATCAAGGAAAACTATCGCTCTTTCGGTTCTGATATAGAAGTTATTTACGGTGATCCAAAAATAGAAATCCCGAAGCTGGCCAAAAAGTATCATGTCAATACTGTCTTTATAAATAGAGATTACGAACCAAATGCCCTTGCAAGAGATCAATATCTTTTTGAGGTACTCAAACAAGAGAACATTGACTTTATTGGGGCCAAGGATCACGTGATTTTTGAAAAACATGAGGTCACCAAAGACGACGGATTGCCCTATACCATTTATTCACCTTATGCCCGCAAATGGAAAGCGAAACGTACTGACGACCATTTCAAAGCCTTCCCAACCGAAAAATACCTCCAAAATTTACATGCATTCCAAACCGAAGCACTGATTTCACTACAAGAAATGGGTTTTGAGCAAGTGCATCTGCATCCTTTTCCGGCAAGCGCAACCTCTAGTGAAATTATCCAGCAGTACCACTTGCAACGCGATATCCCTTCCGTTTTAGGTACATCCAGACTCAGTTTACACTTGCGTTTTGGCACCATTTCTATTCGCGCTTTGGCCACAAGAGCGATGCAGTTGAACGAGAAATACCTCAACGAACTCATTTGGCGCGATTTCTATCAAGCCATTATATTTCACTTTCCAAACACCACCGATAATGCCTTCAAACCGCAATACGACCGTATTGTGTGGGAAAACAATGAAGTCAATTTTACCGCTTGGTGCGAAGGAAAAACGGGTTACCCTTTGGTAGACGCAGGTATGCGCGAACTCAATGCCACGGGCTTTATGCACAACCGTGTGCGCATGGTGGTGGCGAGTTTCCTCACCAAACACCTCCTGATTGATTGGCGTTGGGGCGAGCGTTACTTTGCAGAAAAGCTGCTCGATTTTGAGTTGGCAAGCAATGTTGGCGGTTGGCAATGGGCCGCGGGTTGCGGTTGTGATGCTGCGCCCTATTTTAGAGTCTTCAACCCAGAAGCACAGCAAAAGAAATTCGATCCGAAATTTGAATATATCAAAAAATGGGTGCCAGAATTTGGAACACCCGCATATACAAATCCGATTGTCGAGCACAAAATGGCGCGCGAACGCGTTTTAGATCGATTCAAAACAGCCTTACAACCATGAGCCAAACCATCCAAATTGGAGACAACTGCCCTGCGTTTAGTCTTCCAGACAGCCAAGGAAAAGAAATTCACGTCAATGAATACCTCGGACAAAAGATCTTGGTACTCTTTTTTTATCCTAAAGATGATACCCCAGGATGTACTAAGGAAGCTTGTGCGTTTCGAGATGCCTATGCCGATTTTGTAGCGCTGGGTTGCGAAGTTTTTGGCATTTCTTCAGACGCTAGCAATTCTCATCAGGTATTCCAACAAAAATATCAACTGCCCTACCCGCTGTTGTCTGATACACAAAAAAAGGTACGCCAATTATTTGGCGTACCTACTTCTTTATTTGGCTTGATTCCCGGAAGAGTCACTTATGTTGTTGGACTCGACGGAAAAGTGGCCGGTATTTTCAATTCTCAGACCAACCCTCTGGGGCACATCAATGAGGCCTTGAAAGTGGTCAAGAATTTACTTACTGCTTGATAAACTGAAGTTCGGCCCCAAGCTTGATGTCGTCGCTTACTACAATGTTGCCAGCTTCCGTAACAGCGCTCCAAGTCAGACCGAATTCACTTCTTTTGATGCTGCCAGAAAGCGTCATTCCTGCTTTGGTTTGTCCGTAAGGATCTACGGCGATACCTGCAAATTCTGCTTTGAGCACAACAGGGTGCGTTTGACCCTTGATTTGGAGGTGACCTGCATCAAGACTTTTTGAAGCCACTCAAAAAGCGTATTTTTGAACTATGAAGCATTTCGTTTTTCTGTTTTCTTTTGTGCTCTGTTTTTCTGGCTTTACCCAACTCCTCAACAAGGACGTCAAACAGAATTACCCTACAAGCTATTATTTTGAAAGCCAACGCATGGTCTTATTTAGGTCTTTGGTTTCCAATGATGCGTTTTTACCTACGCCGCTGGGTGAGCGCGCAAATGAAATGGCACGCTCTGCTTGGTCTCATCAACTCGGTATTTGCGTAGGATTGTCTCCACATTTTTATCTTGATGGTGGGGTTTCTTTGTTGCAAAATGCAGAAGCCTATGCGTTTAGTTCACTAGATTCTGATTCTACCTACGCCTACCAAACGCGCTACCGTTATTTGGCGCTCCCCTTACAATTGAAAGTGACTTTTGGGCAGAAAATCAAACTCTTTGGCGGCTTGGGCTTGATTCCCGCACTTTATCAAGGCTACGAACAAGACCTCCAATGGTCCAATGCCTTGGGCGCCAAATACGATGACCAAATAAAGGTCAATAACGCCATGAATAGCTTTACAATTTCTTGGCTTGCATCTGTCGGTATAACGGCGCCATTAGGGAACAATTATGCGCTACGGTTCGGCGCTTTGTATCGCAAGCAACTGAACAACTCCTACGGCCCTTACGAAGACTACATTCACAAAAGCATGGGCTGGGGTCTCAATATTGGTCTTTCAAAACAACTTTAAATGCAAATCCAAGATATTACCCACTTTTTAGAGGCTAAATTTCCGCTACAACTTCAAGAAAGCTATGACAACAGCGGGCTCATTTACGGCCGCGGAGAGCAAGAAGTAACAGGTGTTTTGATCTCGCTAGACGTCACTGAAGCCATTGTAGAAGAAGCACTGGCTACTCATTGCAACATGATCATCGCGCATCATCCAGTCGTTTTCAAAGGACTCAAGCGCTTCAATGGAAAAACATTCGTCGAACGCGTCTTGGAACGCTGCATTCAAAATGGCATCGCGCTGTATGCCATTCATACCAATTTAGACAACCATGTAGAAGGCGTAAACTTTAAAATTGCGCAAAAATTAGGTTTGAAAGACTGCCGCATACTCAGACCTATGGCCGCACAATTATTCAAATTAGAGGTCTACGTTCCTCAAGAAGATTTCGAGGTCTTAGATAACGCTATTTTAGCTGCTGGAGCTGGCAAGATTGGCAACTATCAAGACTGCCATTTTAGAACCCTCGGTACAGGCACTTTCAGGCCCAATGAAAAAGCGAATCCGCACTTAGGCAGCGCCGGACAACGCGAATCTGTTCAAGAATTCAAAATGGAATACGTCGTGGAGGCAAGTATAGTCTCAGCTGTGCTCCACGCAATGAGAAAAGCGCACCCCTACGAAGAGGTAGCATACCAATTACTCGCCACCCAAAATCAACACCAAGAACGCGGAGCAGGTTATGTTGGGAAGCTTTCTGCGCCAATGGCGCCATTGGAATTTTTAAACATGATCAAGGAAAAGTTCAATTGTGGGGCGATCAGATATACGAAACTGCTTCCAAAAAATATCCAAACTGTAGCTTTGTGTGGAGGGGCAGGTAGTTTTCTACTCCCCGATGCCATTCGCGCAAAAGCAGATATTTACATCACCTCCGACTTCAAATAC
>JBIKZM010000020.1:0-11431 GCA_044354735.1 Crocinitomicaceae bacterium | reverse complement strand
AGGTCTTGGCCATACTCCACGCTGAGTTCTGCTATGAAATAAGCTGAGATTTGCTCGTGGCTCACGCCGCAAACGATATCGTACTCGAGCGCATGACTAAACGGGCCGTGGCCGATATCGTGCAATAAAATAGCCAAACAAACGGCGCGTTCTTCCTCCTCACTGATCGGGTGGCCTTTGCGACGGATGCTCGTGACGGCTTGGGTCATGAGGTGCATAGCGCCCAATACATGATGAAAACGGGTGTGATTTGCTCCCGGATACACCAAATGGCTGAGGCCTAATTGTTGAATGCGGCGCAAGCGCTGCAAATACGGATGCTCGAGGATATCGAAAATAATTTCGTGCGGCAAAGAAATAAAACCGTAGACTGGGTCGTTTATGATTTTCTTCTTGTTATTAGGGGCGGTGTTCGCTGGCAAGTTGCTAACTTTAAAAATTAAATCAAAGCTATTAAAAATAAGACATATGCAAGGTAAAATTCTTTGGGCCGACGACGAAATCGAATTACTCAAACCACACATTCTCTTTTTGGAATCAAAAGGTTACGAAGTAGATACCGCAACCAACGGCCAAGATGCCATCGAAAAAGCCTTGGGCCAGCATTTTGACATCATCTTTCTCGATGAAAACATGCCGGGTTTGAGTGGCCTAGAAACACTGGCTCAAATCAAAGAGCACAAAGCGCTCGTGCCGGTCGTGATGATTACCAAAAGCGAAGAAGAACACATCATGGAAGAGGCCATCGGTTCCAAAATTGCCGACTACCTGATCAAGCCGGTCAATCCGAACCAAATTTTGCTGAGCATCAAAAAAAACCTCGACCACAGCAAACTCATCAGTCAGAAAACAAACGCCAGCTACCAACAAGAGTTCCGCCAACTCGGCATGCAACTTTCAGGACGCTTAGATGCTGAGGAATGGAAAGAACTTTACACCAAACTGGTTTTTTGGGAACTCCAACTAGACAACATCGAAGACACCGGCATGCGTGAAATCTTCGAAATGCAGAAAAAAGAAGCCAATAAACTCTTCTGCGACTTCATCGAAGACAACTACCTCGACTGGACCAGCGGCGACCCCGACGCGCCCACCATGATCCATACACTCATCAAAGACCGCATTGCGCCGCTCATCGGCAAAGAAAAACTCGCTGTTTTGGTCATTGACAACCTCCGTTTTGACCAATGGAAAACCATCGAAGGCATTGTTGGGCGCTATTTCCAAAAAGAAAAAGAAGACATCGTCTTTTCTATCTTGCCCACCGCAACGCACTACGCCCGCAACGCATTTTTTGCGGGTCTTTTACCTGCTGAAATCGAAAGACGCTTCCCGACACTCTGGAAAAACGAAGACGACGAAGGTGGTAAAAACATGCACGAAAAAGATTTTTTAGAAGCGCAGCTCAAGCGCTTGGGCAAGAACGTCAAGTGGTCTTACAATAAAATAACGAATGTAGAGGCCGGCAAAAAACTAGGCGATCAATTCCACCAATGGAAAGACAACGACGTCAATTTCATTGTGTACAACTTTGTCGATATGCTCTCGCATGCCCGCACCGAAATGGAAGTGATCCGCGAACTCGCCGACAACGAAGCCGCTTACCGCTCTATTACCACCAGCTGGCTAGAGCACTCCCCGCTTCTCGATATCCTCAAAAAAATTGCCGAAGCAGGACACAGGCTCATCATTACCACTGACCACGGCACCATTAAAGTGACCAAACCGGTGCGCATCGTTGGCGAGCGCAACACCAACAGCAACCTGCGCTACAAAGCTGGCCGCGGCCTCAGCTACGACGCCAAAGAAGTATTTGTGGTCAAGAATCCGCAAGAAGCGCAACTCCCAAAACTGAAAATGTCTGCCGAGTTTGTTTTTGCGCGCGAGCAAGACTTTTTTGTGTACCCCAACAACTACAATCACTTCGTGAACTACTACGGACAGACCTTTCAGCACGGCGGCATCTCGCTCGAAGAAATCATGATTCCGTTTGTTGAGCTCAAGGCCAAATAAGACGCCGCTACTCAAGAAAAAGAATTCTGTTTATTTGCTTCTTTAGAACCATTCAAAATAGCGAAAATCCGTACTTTTGTACCAAAATCAAAAGTATGGCTCCTCTTCCGTTTTCCGTTGCTGCCATCCGCGAACTTTTTCCGGCCCTGCGCCAAAAAGTATACGGCAAACAGCTCATTTATTTTGACAACGGCGCCACTTCGCAAAAGCCGCAGGTTGTCATAGATACCATTCAGCAATATTACGCGCGCGAAAACGCGAATATTCACCGCGGCGTGCATTATTTGAGCCAACAAGCCACCTCTGCCTATGAAGCGGCCAGACGCAAGATCCAACACTATATCGGTGCCAAAGCACCCGAAGAAATTATTTTTACCAAAGGCACCACCGACAGCATCAACCTTGTAGCGTTTTCCTTTGGCGAGCGCTTAAAGCCCGGCGACGAAATCCTGATTTCAGCCATGGAGCACCACTCCAATATTGTGCCTTGGCAACTTTTGTGCGAGCGCAAAGGCTGCACACTGCGCGTCATTCCTATTTCCAAAAAAGGAGAGCTAGACCTCGAGGCATTCGAGCAAATGCTTAGCGAGCGCACCAAATTGCTCGCCATCATCCATATTTCCAATACGCTTGGCACCATCAACCCCGTCAAAGAACTCATTGCCAAAGCCCACCAAGTTGGCGCCAAAGTGTTGCTCGACGGCGCCCAAAGCATCCAGCACCTCCAAATTGACGTCCAAGACCTCAACTGTGATTTCTACACCTTTTCAGGGCACAAAGTTTTTGGACCCACCGGCATTGGCGTGCTCTACGGCAAAGAAGCACTGCTCGACAGCATGCCGCCGTATCAAGGCGGTGGAGACATGATCGCGAAGGTCACTTTTGAACGCTCTACCTACAATACCCTACCACTCAAGTTTGAAGCCGGCACGCCACACATCGCAGGTGCTATCGGCTTAGGTAGCGCCATCTCGTTTTTAGAAGGCATCGACATGCAAGCTGCAGCTGCCCACGAACTCGAACTCACCAAATATGCGCAAGGCATCTTAGACACTTTTGAAGGCCTGCACATCATCGGCGAAGCCAAGCACAAAACCAGTGTGGTCTCGTTCGCCATTGACGGCATGCATCCGTTTGACATCGGCACGCTCCTAGACAAACAAGGAATCGCCGTTCGCACCGGCCACCACTGCACCCAACCCCTCATGGATTTCTACCAAATCCCAGGTACGGTGCGGGCGTCGTTTGCTTTTTACAACACCAAAGAAGAAATAGATATTTTCGTTGCTGCACTCGAGCGCAGTATGCAAATTTTAGGCGCATGAGTATCCAAGAAAAACAACAAGAAATCATCGACGAATTTGCCATCTACGACGACTGGATGGACAAATACGAATACATCATCGAACTCGGCAAAAGCGTCCCGACGCTCTCTCCCGAACTCAAAACAAAAGAACGCCTCATCGAAGGCTGCCAATCTAACGTATGGTTGGCTACCCAAATCAAAGACGGCAAAATGCAATTTAGCGCAGACTCCGACGCCATCATCACCAAAGGCATCATTGGTTTACTCATCCACGTCTACAACAACGAAAGCCCAGCTGCTATTTTACAATCCGAACTTTTCTTTATCAACCAAATTGGGCTCGCCGAACACCTCTCACCCACCCGAGCCAATGGCCTTTTAAGCATGGTCCAACGCATGAAAACAGAAGCACTTCAAAGCCTAGCCCAATGAACGAATTAGAAGACCGCATCGTCGAGATGCTCAAAACCATTTACGATCCCGAAATCCCTGTCGATATCTTTGAACTCGGCCTCATTTACGAAGTAAAGGTGGAAACCGACAACCACGTCTTCATCGACATGACCCTTACGTCACCTAATTGCCCCGTTGCTGAATCTATGCCCAAAGAAGTCGAAGACAAAGTGGCTAGCGTCGATGGCGTGGCCAGTGCAAAAGTCAATATCGTCTTTGATCCACCTTGGGATAAAGACATGATGAGCGAAGAAGCCAAACTAGAATTAGGGTTTCTTTAAACAGCACTATTGCTTGGTGAGGCTAAAGCGCTTGAGCCGATATTGCAAGAAATCGTAATACTCAAAGGTGAGCTGTTTTTTGGTGAGCATGATGATTTTTGCCTGAAGGGTATCTGTAGGGCGCGCTATCTGAATATACCTGCCGTCTGCACTCAACGACACACTCGTTTGCTCAAACTGCACTGAGTCAATGACATCATATTGGCCAAAATACGAATACCTGTACTTGGCTATACCGGAAAGTTTGGTAGGCTCAAAAGTCAAATTTCCTATTGCCGAGCTGTCGTAAAACATGAATCCTTCGCCATCCTCGATGCGCACCACATTCAACTCCCAATTTCCTTGCAGCAACTTTTGTTTGTGCGCAATTTTCGCACAAGAAAAAACAAGGCTCAGCAATAAAAGGTAGCTCAATTTCATCAGGACAACGCAATTGCTAACATACACTTCACCCCCACTTCGAGCGCGTTTTCATCGATATCAAACTGCGGATGATGCACTCCTGGGTTGCTTTCCTTAGCAGCAAAACCTGTACCCAACCTAAAAAAACAAACGGGTCTGTGGTGGCTGTAAAAAGCAAAATCTTCGGCAGTCATGCGCAAGCCTAATTCTTCAATTTGTTGTTCACCCAAGGTGGTAGTCAATATATTTTTTACTTTTTGGGTGAGTGTGAGATCATTCATCAAAAAAGGATAACCTTCGCTGATATTTAGGCTGATTTTTGCGCCAAATGACGCCGCAATTTCAGTTGCTTTTTCTTGAAATGTTTTTTTGACGCATGCACGCCAACTTTCATTCATGGTTCTAAAAGTACCTTTGACAGACGCATTTGCACTCACTACATTGGTGCTGCCCAAGGCTTCAAAGCGCCCAAATGTAAGCACTTGTGGGGTATCTTTGGGGCAATTTTCTGTCACAAATTGCTGACACGCTTGCATCCAGGCAATGGCTACATCAATAGGATTGATAAAGCGGTCGGGCAAAGCGCCGTGACCACCGATTCCTTCAATTTCGACATGGATCTCGTCGCTAGAAGCCATATACAAGCCTTCTTTGATGCCCACGAAGCCCGCAGGGAGTTCAGGATAGACATGCAGTGCAACGAGCTCTTCTACTTTTGGGTTTTCAAGCACGCCCGCTTTGATCATGAGACTAGCTCCGCCAGGGTTTTGCTCTTCTCCTGGCTGAAAAATAAGTTTGACAGGGCGTTTGAGGTTTTCTTTGTTTGCTTGTAAAAGTACAGCTGTTCCGAGTAAAATAGCCGTATGTGCGTCGTGGCCACAGGCGTGCATCCAGCCCGGCACCTGACTTTTGTACGGCACCTCGTTTTGCTCTTGAATGGGCAAAGCATCGAGGTCTGCACGCAGGGCTAAACAAGGTGTTTGGGGGTCGTGGTGTGCCGCAGCGATATAAGCCACTACACCCGTTCCTGCCACGGCCTTTTGGTGTGAAATACCATAGGCTGAGAGTATGGTGCTTACAAATTCCATAGTTTTATTCTCCTTGAACGATGGTTCAGGGTGCATATGTAAATGCCTGCGCCATTGCGTTACTTGCGCAAGGATTTCAGATAATTCGATTGGTGTTGGCTTAGACTTCATCTTGTTTGATGCCTTGATAACCCGCTAAGATCAATTGTATAGAAACATAAGCCATCAGGAGGCCAAAAATGAGCTTTACCCATGCCTCAGGCAAGCGCAAGGTGAGCTTTGAACCCAAAAAAGCGCCAATCACAAAAGTACTGGCAATGACCAAACCAAAGCGCCAATTCACATTTCCCGAGCGCCAATAATTCATGACAGCCAATAGTAAAACGGGTAGAGACAAGATGAACAAAGATGTTCCCTGTGCTTGGTGCTGAGAAAGACCAAGTAAAAATACGAGCGCCGGCACAATAACAACACCACCGCCAATGCCAACCATACCGCTGAGCATTCCGGCAGCAAGGCCAATGAGCGTGAGCAGTAAAATAGTTTGTAGCGACATCTTGAACAAATGTAAGAAGTTTTTGAGTCAATCGACAAGTTGGTTGCAACCTCTGACGTCTGTTGCTTCTAAACGCCCCTCTATTGAGAAACCTTCGGGTGTGAGACGGCCTAAATCATCGGTTTGGACAAACGCACAACTGTTTTGGTTGGCCAGGTCAATGACATTGAGGCCTCCTTTTTGGCCAAAAGGTACCTCTTGGAAAGGGTCATAGGTATCGCGGATCCTGATTTGCATCCAGGGCGGGCAACTAAAGTTTTGGTCAGCAATACAATATGCCTGAGACAGCAATTCGGTCATGCCGTATTCAGAAAGGATCTGTTGCACACCAAAACCTTCTCGAAGGATTTGCTGCAATTCAACTTTGGTCAGTTCTTGGCGGCGGCCTTTCATGCCTCCTGTTTCTAAGATCAACGCTTCAGGTAGTTGGCTTCCCGCCTCAGCTAAATCGAGCAAGGCATAAGAAACGCCAAAAATAAATGGTTTTTTACCTACTGCCCGTGCTTTATTGTATACGGATAAAACCTCCTCAACTTGACTCAAATAATAACCCGAAAGCGCAGAATTGCTCTTTTGGATCAGTTGATCTACCATATAAATAAGGCTGGAATCGCCATTTTCAAGATAAGATGGCAATAACGCTATAAAAACGTAGTCGGAGACTTTTCCAAAAACACGCTCAAAACCGAGCGCTAGAGATGCGTTGTACCAACTAAGGTCATTGATGTGGTGCTGACTTCTCTGTAGCTGCGTGGTGCCGCTAGAAAGAAAGGTCTTTTCAATAGGTTTTTCACGACGTACTACTTTGTGACTCTTGAAAAATGAGATCGGTAAAAATGGTATTTCTCGTAGGTTGTGGGGCTGCGCTTTACCTAATATATCTACATATTGGCGGTAAATAGGAACATTGGCGTATTGGCGCTCAAAGGTAGCCAAAGCCAAAGCTTCAAAGTTCTCGGCATCGATTTGTTGTAGAAATTGTTGTGGGTCCACGGCACAAAGTTAAACCTTAGCGAGCAGCTATCGCGAATAAATGGGTAATTTTGAACAAAGAAAATTTCAAGTTGTTGGACCTTATATGATGAAAAAAACAGGCGTTCTCCTTATTCAACTCGGCACACCAGATTCACCAAGCGTTTCTGATGTCCGCAGCTATTTATCCGAATTTCTCAATGACCCTCGCGTCATTGACATTCCTTATCTCTTGCGCGCCATTCTCGTCAACGGCATTATTGTACCGTCTAGAGCGCCTAAGTCTGCAAAAATTTATAAAGAACTCTGGACGCTCGGCAATGGCGAATCGCCACTGCTCACCCACAGTCGCAAATTGAAAGAATTATTGCAAGCTGAATTTGAAGGCCAAGACGTCACTTTTGAACTGGCCATGCGCTATAAAAATCCTTCTTTAGATGTTGTTTTGGAACGCATACGTTTGGCCAACTACGACCGCATTATCGTCTTGCCCCTCTTTCCGCAATTTGCTTCGGCCTCGTCTGGATCAGCCATAGAAAAAGCCATGAATATCATGCGCAAATGGTGGGTCATTCCAGAAATCAAAATCATCAGTCAGTTCTACGACAACGACGGCTACATCAACTCTGTAGTAGACAACGCGCAAAAATTCAATCTTCCTGACTTCGACCACATCCTTTTTTCTTACCACGGCCTTCCAGAGCGCCAAGTAGATAAAGTCTATGAAGGAAAAGACCTGTGTCAAGACCAACCCTGTGAGTCCGAAATCAACGCGCAAAACAAATTCTGCTACAAAGCAACTTGTTATGCCACAACCCGCCTTATTGCCGAGCGTCTTGGCCTCAACGAAGACCAATACACCGTTTGTTTTCAATCGAGACTAGACAAAAAATGGCTCACCCCCTTCTCAGATAAAGTAGTTGAAGCATGGGCAAAAAAAGGCGCCAAAAAATTATTGGTTTTCAGCCCGGCTTTTGTCGCAGACTGCCTAGAAACCCTCATCGAAATTGGCGACGAATACCAAGAAATCTTCGAAGAACACGGCGGAGAAAAAGTACAACTTGTTCCGAGTTCCAATACACACCCCCTTTTTGTCAAAGGGCTGCAGCAACTTATTGAAAAAGAGCTGGGCTAAACCTTGAAATCGAATAGAAATCAACGTACATTTGCAAACTTATTTGAAGAAATGACTATGAATCAAACAGAAAAAATCACTTACAAAGTAAAAGATATCAGTCTTGCAGACTGGGGTCGTAAAGAGATCAAATTGGCCGAAGCCGAAATGCCGGGCCTTATGGCCTTGCGCCAAGAATACGGTAGCATTAAGCCTTTGGCTGGCGCACGTGTTGCAGGTTGCTTGCATATGACCATCCAAACAGCCGTTTTGATCGAAACACTCATTGAACTCGGTGCAGAAGTCACTTGGTCTTCTTGCAATATCTTCTCAACCCAAGACCACGCAGCCGCAGCTATTGCCGCAGCTGGTATTCCAGTTTACGCTTGGAAAGGCATGAACGAAGAAGAATTCGACTGGTGTATTGAGCAAACTTTATATGCTTTTGAAGGCGGCAAAGCGCTCAACATGATCCTCGACGACGGCGGAGATCTTACCAATATGGTTTTTGACCGCTTCCCTGAGCTTACCAAAGACATCAAAGGTCTTTCTGAAGAAACTACAACAGGCGTGCACCGCCTTTATGAGCGCAAGAAAAACGGAACGCTCGTGATGCCAGCCATCAATGTCAACGACTCCGTTACCAAATCTAAATTCGACAACAAATACGGTTGTAAAGAATCGCTCGTAGATGCCATTCGCCGCGCTACTGACGTCATGATGGCGGGTAAAGTAGCCGTTGTTTGTGGTTACGGAGATGTAGGTAAAGGTTCGGCAGCTTCTTTACAAGGTGCTGGTGCACGCGTAATCGTTACTGAAATTGACCCAATTTGTGCGCTACAAGCAGCAATGGATGGTTTTGAAGTAAAACCACTCGACAAAGTCATTCACCTTGCGGACATCATTGTAACGGCTACTGGCAACAAAAGTATTGTTGTAGGTCGCCACTTTGAAGCCATGAAAGACAAAGCTATCGTTTGTAACATCGGCCACTTCGACAACGAAATCGACATGGCTTGGCTCAACAATACGTACGGTGAGTCCAAAATGGAAATCAAGCCGCAAGTAGACCTCTACAATGTCAAAGGCAACGACATCATCGTTTTAGCAGAAGGCCGCTTGGTCAACCTCGGTTGTGCAACAGGTCACCCATCTTTTGTGATGTCTAACTCGTTCACCAACCAAACCTTAGCTCAATTAGAGCTCTGGAACAACAGCGCCAACTATGAAAACGACGTCTATACGCTTCCTAAGCACCTCGACGAAAAAGTAGCGCGTTTGCACTTATCAAAAATTGGTGTAGAGCTCGAAACCCTATCTACCGACCAAGCCGACTACATCGGTGTTGCGGTTCAAGGTCCGTTCAAGCCAGAAAACTACCGTTATTGATATTCAATTGAAATACAAAAAAGGCGAGCCAATGGCTCGCCTTTTTTTATGCTTGTTAAATCCTGTAACTCAGTGCAAATTGCATCAAAGGACCGCCTAAACCCAATTCAGCACCAATCGAAAAGTTGTAATCGATAAAGTACCGAAAACCATAACAAGCCCGAAAAGAAACAGGTATCACCAAATTGGCGTCGTTCGGATTTTGATCGACAAGCACATTATCTATCCAAACTTCTCTAGCGCGCAAATTGCCCCCAAATGCCAAGCCAATGTATTGATCAAAACTTGGGTCGGTGGAACCTAGATGAAAATCTACGCGAAATTGCGGCCGAAAACGCTGTTTTTGGATCAGGTGAGTGGTACTTTGCACGTCCCAGTTGCCATTGAAAAAAATACTGTCTGTTCGTGTATAAGTTGCTTTTGAACTGCCATACATAAGGTCAACACCAATACTGACGTCGTCTGTGGCCATGTACATGAAACGCAAGCCCGAAGGTGCCAAACCTGAATAGTTGGGACTCACGTTGTCTGGAATACTTTCGAGCGTTGGCATGGTCAATCTCAAAAAATTAGGGTAACCCGCATAGGCGTTGAGAATGACATTACCCCTATAAAGACCTTGAGCTTGCCCTGCCATGCAGAACAAGCTCAAGATAAATGAAAACAAGATTTTCATGAAGTTGAATTAAGCTTCCATCATTTTGATGAGGTTGAGTGCTGAACCAGCTCTGAACCACTCAATTTGGGAGGCATTGTAGGTGTGGTTGACCTTGATTTGCTCTGACTTGCCATTGCTGTGCGTAATTTGCAAAGTGAGTTGGGTATCAGGGGCGAATGCTTGGAGGTCGATGAAGTCAAAGGTGTCGTCTTCTTGGATTTTGTCGTAGTCTGCCTCGTTGGCAAACGTTAAACCTAGCATCCCTTGCTTTTTGAGGTTGGTCTCGTGGATGCGCGCAAACGATTTGACCAAAACGGCACGTACACCTAAATGGCGTGGCTCCATGGCGGCATGCTCTCTTGAAGAACCCTCACCGTAGTTGTGGTCGCCAACAACAATAGATGGTACACCAGCTGCTTTATAAGCACGCTGCACGGCAGGAACTTCTCCGTATGCGCCAGTCAATTGGTTTTTCACTTTATTGGCCTCGCCGTTGAAAGCGTTTTCAGCACCAATGAGCATGTTGTTAGAGATGTTGTCTAGGTGGCCACGGTACCGCAACCAAGGCCCAGCCATAGAGATATGGTCAGTGGTACATTTGCCTTTCGCTTTGATAAGCAAACGGGCACCTGTGATGTTTTGACCATCCCAAGTTGGGAAGTTTTCAAGCAATTGTAAACGTTGAGAGTCAAGGGCCACCGAGATTTGTACATGGCTTCCGTCTGCAGCTGGCGCTTGGTAACCGTTGTCTTCGACAGCAAAACCACGCGTTGGCAATTCGTCGCCAACTGGTGCTGTTAATTTCACTTGCTCGCCTTTATCGTTGGTGAGGGTATCTGTGAGCGGATTGAAACCGAGGTCACCAGCGATAGCTAGCGCAGCCACCATTTCTGGGCTCGTTACAAAAGCGTGGGTGTTTGGGTTGCCATCTGCACGCTTCGAGAAGTTGCGGTTGAAAGAGTGGACAATGGTGTTTTTTTCTTGTTTTTCGGCACCTTCGCGTGCCCATTGGCCAATACATGGCCCACAAGCATTGGTAAAGATTTTGGTGCCCATTTTTTCAAAGTCTGCAAGAATGCCATCGCGGTCAGCGGTGTAGCGCACTTGCTCAGAACCTGGATTGATGCCAAATTCTGCTTTTGGGGTAATGCCTTGCGCTACAGCTTGCTTTACAATAGAAGCCGCACGTGCCAAATCTTCGTAAGAAGAGTTGGTACAAGAACCGATGAGGCCCCACTCCACTTGCAAGGGCCAACCGT
>JBIKZM010000029.1:0-9860 GCA_044354735.1 Crocinitomicaceae bacterium | reverse complement strand
AAAGAAAAATCTGAAGTATTTACTTTTCACATCCGCTCTATTTCAAAAGAGCGCTTTATTGAAAAGATTGGCCGTATTGACGATAAAAAACTTAAAGAATTGAGAAAAGCACTTCAAGAAATCCTTACTTATTAACCCAAAGCTACGTCCAAGATCATCATGACCAAGAAGCCCCCGATAAAGCCTAAGACGGCTACGTCGGTATATTTATCGCGCTGCGTTTCGGGAATCACCTCCTCCACCACCACAAAGATCATGGCGCCCGCCGCAAAAGAAAGTGCGAAAGGTAAGATAGGCTCCATGTAAATGACCGCCATGGCGCCAATAACGCCCGCTATGGGCTCTACAATAGCCGAAAGTTGGCCGTACATGAAACTCTTCATTCGGCTCGCTCCAGCGCGTCTTAAGGGCATGGCAACAGCGAAGCCTTCTGGGAAGTTTTGAATACCAATACCAATTGCCAAAGCAATTGCCCCGGCAATAGTGGCGCCTTCCATCCCATTTGCCGCTGCGCCAAACAACACACCAACCGCTAAGCCTTCTGGAATATTGTGAAGGGTAATGGCAAGCACTAACAACGTGGTTTTGTGGAGTTGGGTTTTGACCCCTTCGGTTTCGTTTTCATTGAAGTTGATGTGCAAGTGCGGTAGTTTTTTGTCTAAAAAAAACAAAAACATGGCGCCCGTAAGAAAACCTACAGCAGCTGGCATCCAAGGCATACTCGGATAAATCCGCTCTGAAAGCTCAATAGAAGGCAATAGCAATGACCAAAAACTAGCGGCTACCATAACACCGCCGGTAAAGCCGAGCATGCCGTCGAGCAAGCCGCGGTGCATGTTTTTAAAGAAGAAAACAAGACTCGCACCCGCAGCAGTCACCAACCAAGTGAAGGTGGTCGCTAAAAACGCGGCAAAAACAGGATCTATATGGGTAAAGAAATGTTCGAGTTGTTGCATCATGGTACAAAAATACCAATAAATGTAACCTACAAATCAAAGTACTGCAAGGCCAACTTGTAGCTATCCAAACCAAAACCAAAAATACAGCCTTTGCAAACCGGGCTCAGTAAAGATTCGTGCCTGAAACTTTCTCGGGCAGCGATATTGGAGATGTGTACTTCTACTACTGGCGTTGAAATCGAGGCAATACAATCGCGCAAGGCGACACTCGTATGCGTATACCCGCCAGCATTGATGACGATGCCGTCTACAGCTGCTTTTTGAAGTAAATCGATGAGTTCTCCCTCGATGTTTGACTGAAAATAAGTCAATTCGTGTGAAAAGCTTTTTTTAAGTTCGTCGAAAAACGCTTCAAATGTGACATTGCCATATATTTGTGTTTCACGGGTGCCGAGTAAATTCAAATTAGGACCATTGACAATAAGCAACTTCATAAGACATGCATTGGGAGCGCTATATTAAGGATTTTGTTTCATACCTGAAAATAGAAAAGGGTTTGGCCAACAATTCTATTTTGGCCTATCAGCGAGACGTTGCGCTCTTAGCTGCCTTTTTTGAACAGGAAAAGTGCAGGCCCGAACAAGTTGCCTACGACCAACTCAAAACCTTTGTGGCGCATCTCTACGACCTCGGACTAGCGGCGCGCAGTCAAGCCCGCATCATTTCTGGAATCAAACACTTTTTCAAGTTCCTCATTTTGGAGCGCTACATCCAATCCGACCCCTCTGAGTTACTCGAGCAACCCAAACTTGGGCGCAAGCTTCCTGAGGTACTTGAAATCGAAGAAATCGATGCGCTGTTGGCCAGTATTGACCTAAGTAGTGCCGAAGGACAGCGCAATCATGCCATGCTAGAAACACTTTACAGCTGTGGTTTAAGGGTCTCTGAGCTCATCGGTTTGCGTTTTTCGGATCTGTATTTCGAGGAAGGGTTTATCCGCGTCATTGGCAAAGGCAATAAAGAACGATTGGTGCCTGTATCTGAACAGGTCATTATTGAAATTACAAACTACACCCAGCAAAGTCGGTTGGAGGTGCCAATTCAATCCGGACAAGAGCACTTTATTTTCTTGAATCGGAGAGGGCATCAGCTCACACGCGTCATGATATTTACCATCATCAAGCAACTTGCACAAAAAACAGGCCTGAATAAACAAATTTCTCCGCATACTTTTCGACATAGTTTTGCCACACATTTGGTAGAAGGCGGCGCCAATTTAAGAGCTGTTCAGGAGATGCTCGGACACGAATCTATCACCACCACAGAGATTTACACACACCTCGACCAACGCTTTTTACGCAAGGCCATCCTGAACCACCATCCGAGAAATCAGGTGAAATAATTGGTATTGTTGAAAAAGGCTACTTTTTTGTGGATAATGGATTTGCAGTATTGTAAAAAGTTGTTATCTTTGCATCCGCTTTTGTAATTACACGTAATAATTTAGACATGTCACGAGTTTGTCAGTTAACAGGAAAGTCAGTGATGGTTGGAAACAACGTATCGCACTCAAATCGCAAGACCAAGCGTCGTTTTTATCCGAACTTGCTCACGAAGAAGTTTTTCATTCCTGAAGAAGATAATTTTATCACTTTAAAGATTTGTGCTGCTGCATTGCGCACCATCAACAAGAAAGGAATCTCTGCTTGCTTGAAAGAAGCACGCCAGAAAGGATTTTTGAAATAACCTGTTGGGAAACAGAATAAACATTTAGAAAATGGCTAAGAAGAGTAAAGGCAACCGCATCCAAGTAATTTTAGAGTGCACTGAGCACAAAGATTCTGGTATGCCCGGTACATCACGCTACATCACCACCAAGAACCGTAAAAATACGCCAGACCGTATGGAGATTAAGAAATTCAATCCCATTCTCAAGCGTATGACTGTCCATAAAGAAATTAAATAAGTAAGTCATGGCAAAGAAAGTAGTTGCAACGCTCCAGAAAGGTGGAGGTAAAGAACATACAAAGGTGATCAAAATGGTCAAGTCTGAAAAGTCGGGCTCATATACCTTTAAAGAAGAAATCGTACACAACGACAAAGTTAAAGAGTGGTTTACCAAAGGATAAACCGTTGTGCACTCCCTTTAAAAGCTTCCAAGTTGGGAGCTTTTTTTTTATCTTAGCGCATGGGCATATTTGATTTTTTTTCAAAATCTAAAAAAGAAACCCTTGACCCGGTTCAAAAAGAAAACCTCGATCAAGGTCTAGAGAAAACCAAACAAACCTTTTTCTCTAAAATAACGCGTTTGCTCGTGGGCAAAAGCCGCGTAGACCAAGACGTCTTAGACGAACTCGAAGAAATCCTCATTACAGCAGACGTAGGTGTAGAAACCACCCTTAAAATCATCGAACGCATCGAAGCGCGCGTTTCCAAAGACCGCGTCATCAACTCAGAAGAACTCAACCAAATTCTCCGCGATGAAATCATCGCACTGCTCGAAGAAAACGCCGCTAATTTTGAAGGCAAACTCAAGATAGACAAACCTGCAGATGGCAATCCATACGTATTGATGGTTGTTGGCGTCAATGGCGTTGGCAAAACCACTACCATTGGCAAACTGGCCTACCAAATGAAACAAGCTGGCTTAAAGGTTGTTTTGGGCGCTTCAGACACCTTTAGAGCAGCCGCCGTGGACCAACTTATTATTTGGGCCGATCGCGTTGGTGTGCCCATTGTACAGCAAGGCATGGGCGCCGACCCCGCAAGTGTCGCTTTTGACGCCTTGCAGTCTGCCAAAGCACAAGGTGCTGACGTCGTGATCATCGATACCGCCGGGCGCCTGCACAACAAAATCAATCTCATGCAAGAACTCACCAAGATCAAGCGCGTGATGGACAAAGTGGTGCCAAATGCACCCCACGAAATTTTATTGGTTTTGGATGGCTCTACAGGTCAAAACGCCTATGAGCAAGCCAAGCAATTTGCACAAGCCACAGACATCAATGCACTGGCTGTTACCAAACTAGACGGCACGGCAAAAGGTGGTGTCATCATTGGGATTTCCGACCAAATGAAAATTCCGGTAAAGTATATCGGTGTCGGCGAAAAAATGGAAGATCTCCAGCTTTTTGACCGCAAAGCTTTTGTAGAAACCCTTTTCAAGTAAGTATTAAATCAATTGCTGCGCCACGTAAGTTGCGTACTGGCCCTTGAGCGCCATCAGTTCGTCGTGCTTGCCTTGTTCGGTAATTTGACCATCTTGCAAGACCAAAATTTGATCAGCCTGGCGAATAGTAGACAAACGATGCGCAATCACAATGGAAGTACGGCCTTTCATGAGCTCTTCTAACGCTTCTTGAACCAGTCTTTCTGAGGTGGAGTCTAGCGCGGAGGTGGCTTCGTCTAAAATCAAGATACTTGGATTTTTCAGAATAGCGCGCGCAATAGCAATGCGTTGTTTTTGGCCTCCAGACAACTGAATGCCGCGGTCGCCAACTTCAGTTGCAAGCTGCTCAGGGAAGCTTTCAATAAATTCCCAGGCATTGGCTTTTTTAGCCGCCTCCACAACTTCTGCGTCTGTAGCATCAGGACGGCCAAAACGGATGTTTTCTAAGATACTACCAGAAAACAAGAGCACTTCTTGAGGTACAATTGCCATTTGTTGGCGCAATTGGTGTAAATCAAAAGAACTGGCAAGCTCCGAGCCAAAGTAAATTGCGCCTTGCGTTGGCTGATAAAACTGCAAAAGCAAATTGGCAATCGTGGACTTACCCGAACCACTCTTGCCCACAAGCGCCAAAGTTTGATTGGGTGCTAAAGAAAAGTTGATGCCTTTGAGTACTTCGATGTCCGCACGCTGCGGATAACTAAATTGGAGGTTTTCAAAGCGCACTGAACCGTCGATATGAATACTTCGCGAATTGTCCTTATGCAGTTGTTCGGTGTCTTCTTGCAGTAGATCGAGTAGATTTTCGGTGGCCCCTACCGCTTTTTGAACACTCGCATATAAATCAGGTAAAGAACCGATAGAAGCGCCCATCATGATGGTGAACAAGACGAACTGATAAAAGCCTTCTGCGGCAAGCTCTGGATTGGGCCCTTGGGTCATGAGCAAGCCTTTCCAGACAATAAAAACAATGGCGCCAAAAAGACAAAAGATGATAAATGACACAAACAAGCCGCGCCAAATACCACTGCGCACGTTGAGGTCTCGGGTTTGTTGGGTGGTTTTGTTGTACTTGGAAAGCAAAAACCATTCGTTGGTAAAGGCCTTTACATTGGCAATGCCAGAAAGTGCTTCTTCGAGGATGGAGTTGGAGGTAGCAATGTAGTCCTGTGCTTCTTTACTCAGTTTGCGAATATAGCGACCAAAAAAAACGGCTACTATTGCCATCACTGGCACAGTGGCAAGCATGATCAAGGATAGCTTCCAGGAAATAAAAAATAAAAAGGCGATGCCGCCAAAAACGATAATGATTTGTCTAAAGAATTCGGCGATGGTAGTGCGAAGTACCTCTTGTATTTGCGTGATGTCAGAAGCTACTCTTGAGGTGAGCTCTCCTACTTTTTGGCGATTGAAAAAGTCCATAGGCATATAGACCAGCTTTTCAAAAGCATCGTTGCGCATATCTCTGAGCGCATTTTCGGTGACGTTATTGAACAACACAACCCGCACGAATGAAAATACACTTTGAAAAAAGAACAAAATAAAGAGTGCTAATGCGATTTGATTGACATTAGAGAGGTCAATCAAGCGCACGGCCTGCTCTGGGTTAGGAGTAGCGCCAGAACTGCCTAAAAGCTTACCCATAAGATAAGGGAAGACCAAACCGGCAGATGTACTGAGCACCAAGAATATCCAGCCAATAAAATACATGCCTGCGTAGGGCTTTAAGTATTTTAAAAACCGTGCAGCCTTGCGCCAGCTGTCTTTGGTTAATTTTACTTTGGGTTCTTTATTTTTCTTAGGTCTCATCATGGCTTTGGCGCTTTGCGCTACAAAAATAACTTGCTTTCTTGGGGCAATGGCTTTTTTTCACGATTTTTGTCGAAAGAATTTGAAATTCTAAAAAATATACTATCTTTGCAATCCCAAAAACATTACAAATAACGACACGACATGAAAAGAACGTTTCAACCATCGGTAAGAAAAAGAAGAAACAAACATGGCTTCCGTAGCCGTATGGCCACAAAAAACGGTCGTCGTGTATTGGCTGCGCGTCGCAAAAAAGGCCGCAAAAAATTAACCGTATCTGACGAAGGAATGCACAAACGTTAATCCTTTTTATAACACATATTTTAAAGCTCCGTCCTCTTGGTCGGAGCTTTTTTTGTGCTCATTTTTGATGCCAAAAAAAGGGCCGCTATGCGGCCCTTTCACTTCTTTCCAAAATTGTTGACTGATGGAAAGGAGGAATTAAGCAGGAACTTTAGGTGCGGCAGCAAGAATACTTGCATCGGTTTGTGCGGCAAACTTGTCGAAGTTCTTGACAAACTTGGCTGCTAAGCTGGCCGCTGTTTGATCATAAATAGCTTTGTCGGCCCATGTATTGCGCGGATTGAGTAACTCGGAAGGAACCCCATCACAAGATGTAGGAAAGGAGAGTTCAAAGAAAGGCATTTGCTCATAAGCGATAGCATTGAGTTTTCCGGTGAGCGCTGCGGTGATCATGGCACGTGTGTAGGAAAGTTTCATGCGCGAACCCACTCCATAAGAGCCACCAGACCAACCGGTATTGATGAGCCAAACGTTGATGTCAGTTCCATCTAATTTTTCGCCAAGTAGTTTGGCGTATTGTGCGGGATGCAACGGTAAAAAAGCGGCACCAAAACCAGCGGAGAAAGTTGTAGTTGGTTCTGTAATACCGACTTCAGTACCTGCCACCTTTGCTGTATAGCCTGACATAAAATGATACATCGCTTGCGCTTTGGTCAGTTTAGAGATCGGAGGCAGAACACCAAAAGCATCGGCAGTCAAGAAGAAGATGTTTTTAGGCGCCGCGCCAATGGATGGCATGGCGATGTTGTCGATATGGTGTATTGGATAAGATACACGGGTGTTTTCGGTAATGCTGCCGTCTGAATAGTCAGGTGCAGAAGACTCTTGTGGGAAACCTACGTTTTCTAACAGTGCACCAAAGCGGATGGCGTCGTAAATTTGTGGTTCTTTTTCTCTAGATAAATCGATGGTTTTGGCATAGCAACCGCCTTCAAAATTAAAGACTGTATTGGCGCTCCAGCCGTGCTCGTCGTCGCCAATTAAGCGGCGATTCGGGTCAGAAGACAAGGTGGTTTTTCCCGTTCCGGATAGGCCAAAGAAAATAGCGGTGTCGCCGTCCTGACCAATATTGGCTGAGCAGTGCATCGAGAGCACGTTCTTTTCGTGGGGCAAAATAAAGTTGAGTGCAGAGAAAATGCCTTTCTTGATTTCACCTGTATAACCTGTACCCCCAATGAGGATCATTTTTTTAGTGAAGTTCAGAATAGCGAAATTGTGCTGGCGTGTGCCATCAATAGCTGGATCTGCTAAAAAGCTCGGCGCACAAACGATATGCCACTCGGGCATGAAGTCTTCAATTTCGTTTGCCTCTAAACGCAAAAACATGTTGTGGGCAAACAAACTTGACCAAGGCAATTCGGCTACTACACGGATACTTACGCGGTAAGTAGGGTCTGCACAGGCATAGACATCGCGTACATACAAATCTTGCTCGGCAAGATGCGCTTTCATGCGCTCGTACAACGCGTCAAATTGAGCAGGTTCAAAACCGATATTGACATCGCCCCACCAAACAGCTTCTTCGGTAACGGCATCGCGTACAATGAAGCGGTCTTTTGGAGAGCGGCCCGTAAATTCACCTGTTTCAATAGCGAGAGCTCCGGTATCGGTCAGCATGCCTTCACCCAAAATAATGCAGTCTTCTATGAGTTCTGCTGGGGTGAGATTCCAAAATTGGTCGCCTGATTCAGACAAACCAATGCTTTCGGCTAGGTCGGCATTTTTTCCGAATTTTCCGTGTAATTCCATTTTACTTTTTTAAAGTTTGACACGACAAATTTACGACGCATTATGACCCCAAACCATGATTTATGTTAGGTTTTTGTAAACAGCAGATGAGCGAAAATGTGAAGAACTAAATTTGTTTTTTTCAAGAAAATATCTTATATTAAAGTAAGTGTCAGAACTACACTTTGTGTTTTGAAAAGCGCATAATTATACCTAGTTTTGAATCAAATGAAACGCATGCGCCTCTTCTCTTCCTTATTCGTTGTATCCCTGTTAAGTTTTGCAGTGGTTCAGTTGATGCCTGATCAAAAAACGACAGAAAGCACGACTAAATTCAAATATGAACTCCCCTCCAAATGGATAGATGCGTCTCTTAGTCATTTAAATGCGTTGCCCCTCCCTCAACAAATTGAAGGATTCAGAAAACAAATCAAGCTAGTCAAAAATAACAGCAATTTATTGCCTTTAGGTAGACTCGATCAAAAAAGTGCTTGTATAGCTCTGGGTGGCAATTCATCTGTTTTCACAGAAACCCTCGATCTTTATGCCGACCGAATGGCACTTCTCGATGCCGATACGCTTGAAATCTACGCAACAGTCGATAAATTCTATGGCCTCACCGACCCCGACATCTGTATTTTTAGCCTGCATGCGCAAAAACCCACACACAATCACATCCCCGACTGGGCCATCCAAAAAACAAAACTCCTCCAACCCAACGACCAAAACATACTCGTCGTATTTGGCGAGCAAAAAATCTTAAAAGAGATAGACACTTCTATTTTTGATGCCATTGTGATCGCCCATGAAAACCATCCGATTGCCCAGTCGCAAATTGCACAGTTACTCATGGGTGGCCTCAGTGCTGCAGGTCTTGAAGCAAATGGCCGACTTGGTATTTCGCTTCCAGAAGAACTTGGCTTGTCCAGCAAAGACCTCCAACAGCTTGATGTCATTGCGCAAAAAGGAATCACCGCGGGCGCTTATCCTGGATGTCAGGTGCTTGTTGCCGTAGAAGATAAAATCATTTGGCACAAGGCCTATGGCAAGCAAGGTTATGAAAGTGCGGCACCAACAATCAATCTCAAATCGATGTATGACATCGCGTCGGTCACTAAAATTGCAGCCTCCACCCTACTCGCTATGGAGCAACATGCAAAGGGAAAATTCGACCTCGATCAAACCATAGGTAGTTATATTCCTGAAGTTGTGGGTTCTTCACCGTTTGCGGCACTCAAAATCAGAGAAATCATGGCGCATCAGGCGGGGCTCACCCCCTGGATTCCTTTTTACAAAAGGACACTTACAGAAGGAAAATGGAAACCAACAATTTATCAAACAAATAAATCCGAAGACTTTTCACTTGAAGTTGCAAAAGGAATGTTCATGCGAAAAGACTACAAAGACTCCATGTATGCACAAATCATGCGCTCCGAGCTCGGCCCTAAAAAATATGTGTATTCAGATCTTTGTTATTACTTCACCCAACCCATTTTAGAGCGCCTCATCGGCGAGAGCCAAGCGAGCTACTTGCGCCGCAATATTTACTTGCCTTTGGGTCTCAATCGCATTTTATACGACCCATTGAATCTTTTCAATGAAAATCAAGTTGTCCCGACCGAAGACGATCAAGCCTTTAGAAAACAACTTTTAAGAGGATACGTCCACGACCCCGGTGCTGCCATGCTCGGCGGTGTGGCAGGGCATGCAGGTATTTTCTCCAACGCCTGGAGTTTGGCGCATATCATGCAACTTTTCTTGAACAAAGGGCAAATGGCCGGCATGAACTTCTTCTCTGAAGCTACTTTTACCGAATTCACCAAACAACAGTATCCAGGCAACCGCCGAGCGGCAGGTTTTGATCGCCCGAACGCAAGCGGAGGCGGTACCTGCGACGCCTTGGCCTCCCAACAATCTTTTGGGCACTCAGGCTTCACGGGTACCCTCGCCTG
>JBIKZM010000187.1:0-3739 GCA_044354735.1 Crocinitomicaceae bacterium | reverse complement strand
GAGTTGGCTAAAATATTTTCGCGCGCTTTGATTGGCGTCGAATTCGCCCTCGGCTTGCTCTTGCTCTTCCCTTTTGATCTTAAAAAATGGGTCATTCCTGCACTCATCGCAATGCTCGCTATTTTTGTAGTGCACCTCTCCATCGAAATATTGACCACCGGCAACAAAGGTAACTGCGGTTGCTTTGGTGCACTTTTACCCATGACCCCTTTAGAAGCAATTATGAAAAACATCCTATCTATTGGCCTGTTGGCTCTTCTCTGGAAACGCTACGGTGCCACACTCCCTGAACGCTCAAATATTTGGTTTTTGACCACCATTTTAAGTGTTTGCATGTTGCTCATGTTCATCTTCATCCCGACCTACAAGGCCGCCACAATTGTTGACGCCACAAGCGGTACGCCTGGCCCAGACACCACCGAGATAAGTCAAGCAGGCCCAATTAGCACTGGCCCAGAAAAACCTGCTGACCAAATAGAAGTAGGCAAAGACACCACCAAAGTGGCCAAGCCCAAAGATTTAGGCCCTAAACCCAAAAAATCGGGCTATGAAAAACATTTTGCCAACATCAATGAAGGTAAAAAACTACTTTGTTTCTTTGCCCCAAGCTGTGACCACTGCCGCGCTACCGCCAAGCAACTCACAGCGCTCAAAAATAGCACACCTGGTTTTCCCGAAATTCAAATCTTATTTATGGATGAAGCCGCTGAAGAAATCCCTGACTTCTTTAAGTCCGCTGGCGTAGCATACCCCTACAAAGTGCTTGATATCATTGAGTTTTGGACTGTTTTGGGCGGCAACCGCGACGTGCCTGGTGTAGCCTATTTGTGGAACGGCAACCTCGTCAAAATGTATCACGGACCAGAGGGTGCAGACGCTTTCAACAAAGAAGACTTGAAAACCCAATTGCAAAAACAAAAGTTGCGCAATTAAAAGTCTTATTTTCGTTCCATGCGAAAAAAGATCCTCGCGGCAAATTGGAAAATGAATTTGACGCAACCCGAAGTTCAAGATTGGCTTGCTTCCTATCATACACTAGACTGGAGCCCAGGTAAGGTGGAGTTGCGCGTTTATCCGAGTGCCATTTACTTGAAAGATGTACAGCACAAAAACCTACATATTGGTTCTCAAAACATGTATCAAGAGGCCAATGGAGCCTTTACGGGCGAGCTTTCGCTAGCGCAACTTCAAAGTATTGGTGTCCAGTCAGTACTGATTGGCCATTCAGAACGCAGGCTTATTTTCAAAGAAGATGGTACTTTGCTTACCCAAAAAGTAAACGCTTGTGCAAGCGCTGATTTTCCTTTTATACTTTGCTGCGGCGAGGCGCTCGCCGTTCGAGACGCAGGTGAGCATATCGCTTTTGTACTGGCCCAGCTTTCGGAAAACCTGCGTCAATTGTCGCCTTTAAAACTGCCTTTACTTGTGGTGGCCTATGAACCCATTTGGGCAATTGGCACGGGTTTGAGTGCAAATATGGATCAAATCACCGAAATGCATCAAGCCATCCGAAACCATTTGCTTTATCTTTTTGGTGAAGCGGGCCAACAAGTGTCTATTTTATATGGCGGAAGCGTGAGCCCTTCAAACGCGGCCTCTATTTTTAGTTGCCAATCAGTTGACGGCGCGTTGGTAGGAGGTGCTTCGCTGGATCCACATATTTTTCACCAACTCTACAAAGCGCTTCAGGCATGAACTACTACGAACTTCAAATCACCATTGGCGCCTTCGACGACTGGCATGACATCTTTGTGGCGTATCTTGCCGAGCTCGACTACGAAAGTTTTGTAGAAGAAACCCCGATTTTGAAAGCGTATATTCAAGAGGCGCACTACGATGGCAAGAAATTGCAAGCATTAATGGCCGAGTTGCAAACTAAAGGCGCACAAATTAGCGCTTTTGAACTCAGTTTGCTGCCGCAGCAAAATTGGAATGCGACGTGGGAAGCCCAGTTTGAACCCGTAATCATCAATGAAAACTTGCGCATCGTGGCGCCCTTTCACGATTTGCCGCCTTATGAAGGCATAGAAATCAAGATTTTGCCCAAAATGAGCTTTGGAACGGGTCATCATCAAACCACTCACCTGATTTGTCAAAACATGCTGTCTTTGGATTTGCAAGACAAAAAAGTGCTCGACATGGGCGCAGGTACCGGCGTGTTGGCCATTTTAGCGGAGCGTTTAGGCGCCGCGCACATTAGCGCTGTTGAAATTGAGGCGTGGTCTGCCGAAAATATCCTTGAAAACGTCGCGCTGAATGGCAGTACCAACATTCAGGCAATCCACGGTGGTGCGCCAGAGATCCCAGCCATGGCCTATGACGTCATTTTAGCCAATATCAATAAAAACGTTTTGCTCGAACAACTCCCTGTGTATAGCCAATTCATTGTGCATAGCGGTTTACTTGTGCTCAGTGGTTTTTTCGTGACAGATGCACCCGACCTCATTGCAGCAGCAGCTCAAGTAGGGTTTGAGTGGGTAAGAACCGACGCGCGCGAAAATTGGGCTGTAGTGCTCCTCAAAAAAATACCATGAAAAAATTCCTTTGTTTTTTGTTCGGCTTGCTCCTTGCAGCGCCCTCTTTTTTGGCACAAAACTTTCCGGCCGATCGCGATAAATTTGTAAAGGCTTGGCAGCAACTCGTTTTGGAAGAGAGTGCTCAGCCCTATCTCAAAGACCAACTCCCACAGCTGATCAAAGGCTCTGCGCTCAATGATACCCAATTCAAAAAGCTGCAAGAAAACTGCAATCAATTGCAAGCCAAAGAAGTACCTGCCTATCCAGATTTACTGAACTTCATGCAGGCCAGTATCGCAATTGTACAAAATAAAGTGAGTCCTGATTTGGCCAATCCGTGGTACAAATATGTTTTTGACTACGCTGCGTCTCCCGACGAAAAACTCACTGCGTTTTTAGATTTTTCTGTAGCGTTTTTCAAGTTTGGTGCCCTATATAAGGAGCGGAGTTTTGCCTGGACAGCACAAGGTGGAACACTGCGTTGGGTCGATGGAAAGAAGCTGTATATCGAGGCCACTAATGTCAACCTAAAGTGCATTAAATACGATGACGACAAGCGCCCCGAAGATTCAATAGTAGTCTACAATACCTCGGGCAACTTCGATATGCAAACCAAGCGCTGGGAGGGCAAAACTGGAACACTCACCTGGGAAAAGGTCAAGCTGCCCAAAAATGAAACATTTGCCACACTCCAAAGCTATAAAGCAGATTTGAACACGGCCAAACTAAAGGCAGATTCTGTCTCGCTCTCCACGCCTTATTTTAGCACGCCTATTTTGGGTAAACTCAGCGACCTCACCACCCTAGATTTAGCTGAACAAGAGTCTGCGCCTCAATTTGCGTCTTATGAAAAGCGCTTGAAAATCAATGAATTGCGTCCTCAAATGGACTACGATGGGAGCTTTACCTTAGAAGGCGCCGATTTTATCGGAAAGGGCTCGAGTGGCAAGCCCGCCATGCTCTTGTTCAAGCGCGAAGGAAAAGTACTATTTGAAATTAGTGCGGCTGGTTTTGAGATGTCGCCACAGCAAATTTTAGCGAGGGGCGCAAGTGCCGTGCTGCGCTATAAAAACGGCGATTCATTGTCCATTCAAGAGTGCTTTTTTACCTTCGATGAACAGCAGCAGCAATTGCGCTTGGCCGCCGCACAGCGCGGTACAGATTATTTCCCTTTTGTAGATAGCTACTTCAAGTTGTACTGTTATGCACCTGTACTCACTTGG
>JBIKZM010000019.1:0-11455 GCA_044354735.1 Crocinitomicaceae bacterium | reverse complement strand
GTACACGACGCGCGCGGTGAACAATCATTTTATCTTCTTCAGAAAGTTCGTCCATACCTAAGATGGCGATGATATCCTGAAGTTCTTTATAGCGCTGTAAAGTAATTTTTACGCGTTGTGCGCAATTGTAATGCTCTTCACCAACAATTTCTTGGGTGAGGATACGCGATGTAGAATCTAGTGGATCTACCGCAGGATAAATTCCTAGTTCGGCAATTTTACGAGACAATACAGTAGTTGCATCTAAGTGAGCAAATGTGTTTGCTGGTGCTGGATCGGTAAGGTCATCGGCAGGTACGTATACCGCTTGAACCGAAGTAATTGATCCGTTTTTGGTAGAGGTAATGCGCTCTTGCATGGCACCCATTTCGGTGGCCAATGTGGGTTGGTAGCCTACAGCAGATGGCATACGGCCAAGAAGTGCAGATACTTCTGAGCCAGCTTGGGTAAAGCGGAAGATGTTGTCAACGAAGAAAAGGATGTCCTTTCCTTGGCCTTCTCCGTCTCCATCGCGGAAATATTCGGCAATTGTAAGGCCTGAAAGGGCCACGCGAGCACGCGCTCCGGGAGGCTCATTCATTTGACCAAATACAAATGTTGCTTTTGATTCTTTTAATTCGTTGAGGTCAACTTTGGAGAGGTCCCAACCACCTTCTTCCATGGAGTGCATAAATGCATCGCCATATTTGATAATGCCAGACTCTAACATCTCGCGAAGCAAGTCGTTGCCTTCACGGGTACGCTCACCAACACCTGCAAATACAGACAAACCACCGTGTCCTTTTGCAATGTTGTTAATTAATTCTTGGATAAGTACTGTTTTTCCTACACCGGCACCACCAAAAAGACCAATTTTACCGCCTTTTGCATATGGCTCGATAAGGTCAATTACTTTGATACCTGTGAAAAGGATTTCGGTTGCAGTAGACAATTGATCAAATTTCGGGGCCTCGCGGTGAATAGGCAAACCCTCGGTGTTGTCCATGGCGTTGATGCCGTCAATAGCTTCACCAACCACATTAAACAAACGACCTTTAATGCGGTCTCCTGTTGGAACTTTGATTGGAATACCTGTTGAGATGACTTCCATTCCGCGGGTAAAACCATCGGTTGAGTCCATTGAAATGGCGCGAATGGCATTTTCTCCAACGTGAGCTTGAACTTCCAAAACCACACGAGTGCCGTCGGTTTTGTATACTTCCAATGCATCATAAATGTTTGGTAGCGCTGTGCCGCGCTCGAATCGTACGTCCACAACTGGACCGATTACTTGAGAGATTTTTCCTTTGATTGATGACATCATTTGTCTTTTAAATTTGGGCGCAAATATACGAGATTTTATTTGAATTATTTGAGAACAAGCCAAAATAATTTTGTCTTGGGCTTACTGGGTCCTGCGCATTAAAAATCTGACCGGGAAATAGGTAAATATAAAAGCCAATGTGCTGGAAGCGAAGAGTATGCTTATGAAGTCTTTCGCTTTGAAAACAATTGGAAAAGGCACATTTGCGCCCGGCACAATTAACCAACCGAAATATTGCTGACACCAACAAATGAACAAGCCGAAAATCAAACCAAGCGAAATGCCTAAAAAAGACAGCAATAGACCTTCAAAAAAGAAAATCTGAAAACGGTTTTGGGCTGTCATGCCTAAGGCTTTCAAGATTTGTAAGTTGGCTTGTTTTTCATTGATGAGCATTGTGAGCGTAGCAATCAAATTAAACGAGGCCAACACAAAAACAAATAATAAAATAATAAAAACCACCAAGCGCTCTGAACGACTCGTTTTGTAAATCAGTTCGTTCTTTTCTAATTGCGTTCTTACCAAAAAGCCGGGGCCCACCAATTTCTTGATGCTATTTTGAATTGCCAGCAAATCCATGTTTGCGTCTACATAAACATGTATTCTTGTGACGGCGCCTTCTTGGTTAAAAAGCTGGCTCGCTGCGTTGTAGTCCCAGAGCAAAGCATTGCTATTGAGCTCTTGATTGTAGTTCAAGGCCCCCGCAACGTCAATAGGTTGAATGTGAAATGGCATTTTTCCGAGTTTCATTTTCATGTTGCTTTTAGGCGCATACATTTGAATGTTGTTTTGCTCGGAACCTAGGCCTAATTTTAATTTTGAAAAAACATCAGCACCCAAAAATACATAACCTGGATTGTTTAAAACATCAGCGCCTACTTGATTGATAAGGTGTTGGTTGACCTTTGCTCTCTTCACAAATTCGGCATCTACCGCATGCATATTGGCATTGATCCATCTTTGATTTTTGCGCAGCACCACCAACTCCTCAAGTTCTTTGCTAAAAGCCTCAACACCATTGATGGCTTTCAGCTTGTCGGAGTCAATTTGACGCAGAAAATAGGTTTTTCTACTTTGGTGTTGTATGGTAATCGGCGCATCAAAAGAGGTATACAGTTTTGAAATCATTTGTTCGATGCCGTTAAAAGCCGACAATAAAATGACCATTGCAGCTGTGCAAACAGCAATGCCTACCACTGAAATTCTTGAAATAATGCTGACAATCGAGCGTTTCGAACGACTAAAAAGGTAACGTTTTGCTATGTAAAGCGCAGTTTTAATCGCTTATTTCTTGAGAAGTTCGTCTATCTTGATTGCGTAATCAAGAGAGTCGTCGATGTGAAACACCAAGTCGGGAATTTTGCGGAGGTTTTTGAGTCGTTTGCCTACCTCTAAACGAATTTTACCTCGGTTGGCTTGAATATTTTCCAAAACGACTTCTTTTTCGGGGCCGGCAAAAACACTTAAGTAAATTCTCGCCAAGCTCAAATCTGAAGTGATGCGCACGACGGTGACTGAAACCATTGCTCCCAAACAAATTTCTGCAGCTTGTTTTCGAAAAAATGCGGCTAGCTCAGCCTGAATAACGGATTCTATTTTTTGCTGACGGATTGAACTCATATTGCAAAGGTAAGAATACTTGTAGAGGAAGTCCCCATCTAAACAAAAATGTATCTTTGTGTCAATGTCTTACTACAAAGAAATATACAACTATACCTTTAAGTACAAAGGGCTGGCTTGGGCTACCATTCTGTTCAATTTGCTGTTTGTAATGTTCAATTTACTCACTTTGGTGTTGTTCGTGCCTGTTCTGCAATTGATTTTTAAAAGTAACCAAGAGCTTTCCAAAGTGACCGCTCCTCAATTTAAAGGTGGACTTTCAGGAATTGTAGATTATGTCAGAGATGCCTATAATTTTGAGATGTATTCCTTGGTTAAAGCCGACCCAAAAGGCGCGCTTCTTTTTGTTTGTATCAGCGTTTTTCTTGCCTTCTTATTGAAGAACGTATTTAGATACGGTGCCGTTTGGACCCAATCAAAAATAAGAATGTCTGTTGTGCGCGATGTGCGCGGGGCATTATTTGAAAAGTCGCTGCGCTTGCCACTAGCTTATCACAGCAAAGAAAAAAAAGGCGACCTAATGGCGCGCATGAATAGCGATGTCAATGAAATTGAAGTGGCGGTAGTTAGTTTACTCGAACTGATTTTTCGAGAACCCCTTGCTATTATCATTAATTTATTGACCCTCATTTATATGAGTCCGCAACTCACTCTCATCTCGTTGTTTTTGTTGCCAGTCTCCGCTTTTGTCATTTCAAAAATTGGCAAAAGCTTGAAACGAACCGCCCAAAAAACGCAAGAGCAATTAGGTTTTTTATATGCCTCCATGGATGAAAACTTAGGTGGTATTCGGGTCATCAAAGCCTTCAACGCCATCCGTTTCATTTCGGATTCTTTCGGACAAAAAAATGACCAGCACCAAAAACTAGCCACGCGGGTGTTTAGAAAGCGAGACCTTTCTCCTTTGGTCAATGAAACCTTGGGTGCAACCGTACTACTAGCCTTGGTTTATTTTGGTGGGCGCCTCATTTTAAATGGTGACCAAATTGGACTAACCGGTGAAGTCTTTTTGACTTACATCATTGTTTTCTCTCAATTTCTAAGACCTATCCAAAGCGTGTCCAATAACATGGCCAACATGACCAAAGCACAGGCTTCCCAAGACCGCATCAATAGTCTTTTACATGCTACAGATGCCGTTACTGACAAGGTGAACTGTATTGAAATCAGACAATTTGAAAATGAAATCACCTTTCAACAAGTAGATTTCTCATATCAAGAACAACCCATTATTCAACAAGTAAATTGGGCGGTCCAAAAAGGCAGCTTAGTTGCAATTGTTGGTGAATCCGGGAGCGGTAAATCCACACTCATGGATTTATTACAGCGGTTTTATGACGTCACGAACGGCGCAATCACAATTGATGGCGTTGATATTCGGGACCTGAGTTTGGCCTCTCTGCGCAATTTAATTGGCGTGGTGAGCCAAGAATCTATTTTATTCAATGTGAGTGCGGCCCAAAACATTGCTTTCGGAGAAGAAAACCCAGACATGGAAAAAGTAATTGCCGCGGCAAAAGTCGCGAATGCACATGATTTCATCACTGAGCTAGACAGCGGTTATGACACCGCCCTAGGTGAGCGCGGCAATACGTTATCGGGTGGCCAAAAACAAAGAATTGCAATTGCCAGAGCCGTATATAAGGACCCCGCAATTCTTATCCTAGACGAAGCCACCTCTGCCTTAGACACCGCCTCTGAAAAACTCGTACAACAAGCCCTAGAAAAACTAATGCAAAACAGAACTTGTTTTGTGATTGCCCACAGGCTTTCTACAGTTCGCAACGCAGATCAAATAATCGTGCTCTCAAAAGGAAAAATTATTGAATGCGGAAAACATGCCCAATTACTCTCTGGGCCAAGTATGTATAAGGATTTATGTGCGCTTCAAGGTTTGACATAAACGAATTATTTAATGGGCTTTTGATTGCATCTTTTTATTTACTTAACTTTGTACTCTAATCTTGCTAAATGAGTTACGCCCCCGTTCAGTTCTCCAAAGAACACAACTCTGAGTTTTACAAAACACTCAGGTCCAGAGTCAACGCCTATTTTAAAGAAAACAACATTGCCAAAACAGCTAATGCGGCAATGATTTTTAAAACATTTGCACTACTCGCTTCATTTCTAGTCCCTTACAGTTTCTTGTTTTGGCAAGAACTACCAACCCTTGCCTATTATGGGCTTTGGGTAGTCATGGGCTTTGGAATGGCCGGTGTTGGTTTGTCCGTCATGCACGACGCCAACCACGGCGCCTATTCCAGAAAAGAATGGGTCAACACACTTGTGAGTAATGTCATGATTATTTTAGGTGGTAGCGCAAGAAACTGGCGTATCCAACACAACGTGTTGCACCATACCTATACGAACGTTACTGACCACGACGAAGACATCGATCCGCCGCTTTTCATGTTGCGTTTTTCTCCGCATTCTAAATACCACTCCATTCACAAATTTCAGTATCTATATGCTTGGTTTTTCTATGGCCTGATGACGCTTTTCTGGTACCTCACCAAAGACTACCAACAAGCTTTTCGTTACAAGAAAAAAGGCCTTATCGAGTCACAAGGCGTCACTTTCGGACAGCACATGTTCAGAATTATTTTCTTCAAAATATTATACACCGGCCTGCTTTTGTTTTTACCTATTTATTTTGGTGGCGCCAGCTGGATCACAAACATTCTTGGCTTCTTGATCATGCAATTCATTTGTGGACTCATTCTAGCCATGATTTTTCAGCCTGCACACATCGTTCCAACCTCAACTTTTCCAATGCCAAATAATTCTGGTGTGGTAGAAGCAGACTGGGCAGTAAGTCAACTTTACAACACTGCCAATTTTGCGCCAAAATCCACCTTTTTCTCTTGGTATGTCGGAGGTCTAAATTATCAAGTAGAGCATCACTTATTCCCTTCTATTTGTCACATCCACTACAAAAAGATTTCTAAAATTGTAGAGCAAACGGCAAAAGATTTCCATTTACCCTATCACTCTTATGATACGTTTTTAGCAGCGCTCGCTGAGCACACAAAAATGTTGAAAAATCTAGGTAAACCCAACCCAGTTATCGCTTAAAAGTCTATGAATATTGAGGAACTACAGCACTATTGTTCACTCAAACAAGGCTCGATAGAATGCTTTCCTTTTGACAACCGAACCCTCGTTTTCAAGGTTTACGGCAAAATGTTTGCTTTGGTTGACATCGAAAATTTTACTTCTATCAACCTCAAATGCGAACCTGATTATGCTTTAGATCTTCGAGAGCGTTATACAGCCGTCCAACCAGGGTTCCACATGAGTCACAAACACTGGAACACCATTCAGTTCCATAACGACGTAGATGACCCCCTGTTAAAAGAACTGATAGATCATTCTTATCAGCTTGTCTATAAAGGACTTCCTAAAAAAGTGCGCGATGAAAACCCGCTTAGATAAATTTCTCTGGGCTGTGCGCCTTTCCAAAACGCGTTCACAGGCTACCGAACTCATCTCAAAAGGCAAGGTTTTGCTCAATGAGGCTTCAGTTAAGCCGTCTAGAGAGGTCAAAGAAGGCGAAACCATCACACTACTCAAACACAGCGCGCGCTTCCAGTTTAAGGTCCTACAAGTACTCGACAGGCGTATCGGTGCTGCGCTTGTCAAAGACTACATCTTAGACATCACCTTGCCAGAAGAAATCGAAAAACTCAACACATACCAAGAAGCACAAAGAAATTACCGCCTAACAGACGGAAAGCCCACTAAAAAAGACCGTCGCGAACTCGACCGCTTTATGGGCGATTGGCAGGAAGATTAATGGTGTTCGTCGGCTAAGATTTTGTCGGCTAAGACACTACTTAATTTTACATAACTCTCTGTAGTCCAGCCACCTACATGAGGAGAGAGACAAACATTCTCCGCCTGGACCAGATAAGAAAAATCAGCGGGCATGTCCTGATCAAAAAATGCTTCGAAACTCTTCTTTTCATATTCTAAAACATCTAACCCAGCTCCTTTAATTTGTCCTGATTTAAGACCCAGAACAAGCGTGCTGGTCTCGACTATTTTTCCACGAGAAAGATTCAGTAAATAAAATGGTTTTTTCATTTTATCTAGAAAACCAGCATTGAACAATTGCTTCGTTTCTCGATTTTGAGGGATGTGAAAACTCAAGACATCGGCCTGTTCTTGGATGGCTTCTATGGTACACTCTTGTACAAAATGATCGCCAAAACCAGTTTTGTACTTGTCGCAAGCCATTACTTTTACATCAAAACCCCTGAGTTTTTTGGCAAATGCTGCGCCGTTATTGCCATAGCCAATAAGGCCAATGGTTTTGCCGTCGAGCTCTTCTCCTCTATTTCCCTCTCGGTCCCAAATACCCGCGCGCACCTCTTTGTCCGCTTTGTTGAGTTTATTCATTAAACTCAACAGCATGCCAAGCGCATGTTCTGCAACGGCATTTCTGTTTCCCTCCGGAGAATTATAAAGCCTGATGTTGCGCGCTTTACACAACTGTGCATCAATATTTTCTAAACCAGACCCGGCTCTCGCTATAAATTCGAGTGACAGACAATGCGCCAAAAAAATTTCATTAATGGTAAATCTAGATCGAATCACTAAACCACACGCAAGAGGTAAAATTTCTTTCAAGTCTTCAAAAGAGGTTTGATCATGTCTCAGACACAAATAACCCGCTTGGGTCAGCCGCTCTTCTAAAATCGGGTGTACACTATCGATAAAAATGACCAAGCGCTGTTTCATGATTGTAAATTTAGTTCAACTCGCATTTGTTATGCAAAATAGGAAAAAAACCTTGTTTTTCGGTCTATTCTGTTGAAACATCGGTGTGGCGCGCTTGTGTTTCCACATTAAGGGCGATAAAGAGCGCTTAAAATGGCTTAAAATGCAAATTAACGCCCTAAATGAACCAGAAGTACGGAAATATCACTTGGCGAAACACCAGAAACCCGAGAAGCATGGCCAATAGTGGCTGGCTGAATTATCGATAGCTTCTCTTTTGCTTCAATACTCAAACTTTTGATTTGAGTGTAATCTAAAGCCTCGGGCAAATTTAAATTTTCGAGTCGGTGGTGTTTTTGCGCTTGTTCTTCTTCGCGTTCGATATACCCTTCGTATTTCAAAAGGATTTCAGCTTGTTCCACCGCGAGCGGATTGTGTTTGAACACTTCATTTACAGCTTGCGCTGTTGACTCACTAACCGCTACTAAATCCGTAAGTGAGACGTGTGGACGCGTAATTAATGAACTTGCCTTCACTTGTTGGATGATCGGAGCAGAGTCCTTCTCTAATAACATGGGGTTGGCCTCCGCTGGACTGATACCAATTTCTCGAAGTTTTATTTTAAGTTGCTTGGTGAGCTGCTGTTTGTGTTCAACTTTTTGCAACGCTTCTGCGCTGGCCAATCCTATTTCGAAACCGAGAGGCGTGAGTCTTTCATCCGCATTATCTTGACGCAACAAAATCCTGAATTCTGCGCGGCTTGTAAACATCCTGTAGGGCTCATCGGTTCCTTTTGTAATCAAGTCATCTATCAAAACACCAATATAAGCCTCGCTGCGAGACAACACAAAAGGATCTTTTTCAACTACCCTTCTATGTGCATTGACTCCCGCCATTAAACCCTGACAAGCCGCCTCTTCGTAGCCTGTGGTCCCATTAATTTGACCTGCAAAGAAAAGGTTTTCAATCAGCTTTGTTTCTAGGGAATGCTTAAGTTGTGTCGGCGGAAAATAATCATATTCTATGGCATAGCCCGGACGAAACATTTTGACGTGTTCAAAACCAGGAATTGTCTTCATTGCGGCATGCTGAATGTCTTCTGGTAGTGAGGTGCTGAAGCCATTTACATAAATCTCAACAGTGTTCCAGCCCTCCGGCTCTACAAAAATTTGATGCCTGTCTCTGTCTGCAAAGCGCGATATTTTGTCTTCAATACTAGGGCAATATCTTGGCCCCGTGCTTTTAATTGCCCCGTTAAACATTGGAGAACGGTCAAAGCCCGTACGCAACAAGTCGTGGGTACGCTCGTTTGTATACGTGATGTGGCAGGGCAATTGTTTAGTGAGCGCGGGAACAGAACCATAACTAAATTTTGATGGTTTCACGTCGCCATCCTGAACATCCATTTTAGTGTAATCTAAACTTCGGCCATCTACTCTTGGCGGGGTTCCCGTCTTCATTCTGCCGGCCTCAAACCCCAAGTTTACCAAACACTCGGTTAAACCTGTAGCTGCTTTTTCTCCTGCTCTCCCGCCGCCAAATTGTTTTTCGCCGAGATGAATAAGGCCATTTAAAAAAGTTCCATTCGTGAGCACAACAGTTTTTGCATATATGCTTAGCCCCATTGCCATTTGTACACCGACAACTTTACGGCCTTCGACCAGAATGCCTACACACATGTCTTGCCAAAAATCTACATTATGGTTTTGTTCCAAGAGATAGCGCCATTCTAACGAAAAAAGCATTCTATCATTCTGTGTTCTTGGAGACCACATGGCCGGCCCCTTAGAAAGATTCAACATCCTAAATTGAATTGCGCTTTTATCACTAACAATTCCAGAACCACCACCAAGCGCGTCAATTTCTCTAACGATTTGACCTTTTGCCACGCCCCCCATTGCCGGGTTGCAACTCATCTGAGCTATAGTATTCATGTTCATGGTGACCAATAACACCTTGCTGCCCATTCGGGCTGCGGCATTTGCGGCTTCGCAGCCAGCGTGACCGGCACCCACAACAATTACATCGTATTTATCTAACATTTGTATTGTGTTTCACGTGAAACAACAAGTTTTAGTTTAAGGTTGTTTCACGTGAAACAAACCTGTTCAAATAAAAGTCTTCTTTACCCCTCATAAGTGTGGCTTCTTCTTTGGATTTATCCTTGTAACCACACAAATGTAAAACACCATGAAAAACAACACGGTAAAACTCTAGCTCAAAACTTTGATCCAATGAGAGGGCGTTATCTTTAACGCGGTCAAGGGATATCATCACGTCACCCGAAACATGCGGAAAAGAAGAATAATCAAAAGTGATAACATCGGTAAAATAATCATGGTTTAAAAACTGCTTATTCACTTCTAACAAGTATTCATCGTCCGTAAAAACAAGGCTTAAATCTTTAAGCACTTTACCCTCAAGAGTGACAAGATTTTTAACAGCTTCCTTTAATTCTTTCTTGGAAACAAAACTCGGGATTTGGACCCCTAAGTTCACAATGGTCGTCATTTATGGAAATACAGATTTACAATACTACCGGTATTGAGAAACTCAACTTCATCGGCAAGATTCTTCATTAAGAAAACACCTCTACCACTATCTTTCAGGAGGTTTTCTGGTGCTGTAGGGTCTGGCAGTTCATGAAAACCAAATCCTTTGCCTTCATCCTTAACCTGAAAACAGAAAGTGTCTTCATGATTGGCAACCTTCACCTCTACTTTGGCGTCCGGAATATCTTTGTTTCCGTGCTGAATTGCGTTGTTGACCGCCTCGGAAACAGCTATTAAAACGTTTCCAAACGCATCCTCTTTGACGCCAAATTCTTCACAAACACCACCAACCAACCTCTCTACAACGATAAGTGATTGATAATCAGATGGTAAAACCACTTCTGTAACAATAGAAAATCCTTCTTTCATAATATAAAAATCACGAAAATCACTGATTTAAGTAAGCGTCTGAACGCTGCTTATAATATAGTTGTAAAGCAGGGTCGATGGCTTTAATTAATTCCAGCTCATTCCATTTGGACCTTTTATACTCCTCAAAACGAATTTGGTTACCTTTTTCTACATCTTTTCCAGACTTAGATTCACGCTTGTCTTCGAAGCCCCGTTTCATGATGGCGTCTTCACTTTCTAATAAACGGGTGAGTATCTCTTTTTGCCGTTGTATCGTTTGAGGATTTACTCTTTTCAACAACAAATCTTTTTCTTGCTCCTCCAATTCCTTTAAAAGCGGATTGAGCTGATTACCCAAGCCCTTCCCTTCTTTATTCAGCTCTTGCTTCAGTTGCTCCAGACGCTGACGGATTGCTGTTTGCTCAGCAGCCATTTGAGCCAATTCCTTGGTGCCTAAACCGGGCAGACCTTGACCCGGCTGGCCTTCTTTGCCCGGCGCAGACCCTGGCTGTTGACCCGGTTTATTGCCTCCAGGATTAGGTCCTTTCTGCATTTGCTCAAGTTGTTTTTTGAGCATTTCTTTCATATCACCTGAAGACATCGATTGACCCGGTTTTGGTCTGCCCTTACCCGGTTTTTCACAACTTCCATCTCCTTGCATCTCGGAATTCATTTGCTGCTGCATGGATTGCAAAGCCTCATTTAACAATAAAGCCAAGTTGTTATAAGATGTCATCACAAATTGCTGGTGTTTTTCAATATCCTTCTTGCGATGGTCGTCTATGGCTTCAATAGTAGCTTTTTGGTGGGTAGTAATTGCATTTAGCTCTGCATCGATAAATGTTGCAATTTTTGGTTGTCTTTTGGCCAGTGCGAGCAAACTGTCTCTGATAATCTTGGTGTCGTC
>JBIKZM010000018.1:0-11482 GCA_044354735.1 Crocinitomicaceae bacterium | reverse complement strand
GGGGCCGTGAATCTCAATTTTTCTGAAAGTTCCAAAAGAGTAGGAACCTCTGTTATTGCGAGCGGAGCAAGTAACTTGAAATTCAGCTGCGACTCATGCAGTTCAGAGCGCTTGCGGGTAAAACTTGGACGAAAATTACAGGTCAATAAATGAAAGAAACGATGAGCAGTGCCAATTCTCATCGGTATTTTGGCTTGTTTACACCATTGTGCTAACTCTTTGTTAGGGAAAAAATGTATCACGACATCGTACTGACTCAAGAGGGTATTTCTCTCGTGTGCTTCCATTTGTTGGAGTTCATCATGCACCAGTATGTGATCTACCGGGTCAAAACAAGCCACAACTGCTCGGGTATAGTTCCGGCACAAATACGTGAGCTCAGCATTTGGATAAGCTGACGCTAGTGCCTGGCAGACGGGCAGGGTTAGGCAGACATCGCCAATGGCGTCCGTTCTTGAAATTAAGATTTTGGTCGGATCAGCCATTTTGCCAGCAATTACGAAGTTTTGAGTACTTCTGTTGGGTAGCATAAGCACTCCTGACGGCAATGTGCCATCCGGCCACGCCATCTAAAAATCCTTTTTTAAGGAGGTACGACTTAAGGAATTGCGCCAATACTTTCAGATAGAGTTTGATCAAGCTGCAGCGCACCTTTCGTTCAAATAGTTCATTGGCGGCAATATCTGAGAAGTAAGCTATTTGTTTGAAATGATCAGCTTTTGTGTAATAGGAATAATGCAGGAGGTCGCCGTTCAAGTGCATAATGGGTAAATCACTCGTTGGCAAGAGCTGGTCATGTGGGTTGATTCCGCCCCAACGCGCGTCTGCTTTGGACACCAATCTCAATTTGGTATCTGGATACCAGCCACTGTGATGAATCCACTTTCCGCAATAATTGGTCAGACGGTTCATTGCAAAACCACCTTTTTGAGGTGCCTGTGTTTTGAGTGCAAGAATGGACAAACGCAATTCAGGACTCAGCGCTTCATCGGCATCTAAGGATAAGACCCAAGAATGGCTGGCACGCTGCAATGCTTCATTCTTTTGCTGGATATGGCCTACAAAAGGGTGCTGCTCAAAACGAACAGTAAAGGTGGCGCAAATTTGTGCAGTCGCATCGGTAGAAAAGGAATCGAGAACAAGAATTTCATCGCAGACGTCTTGAAGAGAGGTCAAGCAACGGGCAATATTCCGGGCTTCGTTGTAGGTGATAATGACGCCAGAAATCTTCATCGCAAGTTATTTGATGCGAATGCGCTGCCCAATGTCAATGCTATTGACTTTGACGCCTGGATTGAGGCGCTGTAGTTGTGCTTGGGTGAGGTTATTGCGTTGAGCGATTTTTCCGAAGGTGTCGCCGGCACGCACTGTGTAGTACTTTTTAACGGGCGGTACAGGAGTGGGTGTTGTTGGTGCGGGTGCGGGTGTTACTTGTACCTGGGTTTGATTGGTGTAAATCGTCAACTTCTGGCCCACATAAATATTGGTGGTGCGCAGCGCATTCCATTCCATCAGTTGTTCGATAGAAACGTTGTAGAGAATAGCGATCTGACGCAAGTTTTCACCACTCTTTACTTTGTGATACAATAAGTTATTTGTGGGCGGCGTGGTGGTGAGTAGGGTGTCTGCTGGGGCCGAAACAATACTCGAATCTTTTTGCGTGGAATCTAGGGCTATTGGAGGAGCTACCGTAATTGGTTTGGGATGATATATAGCTTCTTCCAGGACGTACAATGAATCTTCATAGCTGACCAACAGACCAATTTTGTCTAGCGGGCCGGTGACGCAGCGAGCCGGACTCATTTTTGGGATAAAAGTAGTTTTGTAAACAGGGTTGAGGCTTTGAATTTCGGTGAGCTCCCAATCTACAAGCTTAGCAATCGTTTGCATATGCACACCACTCTTGACGCACATGGTGTCTAGCTGCGCATTGTGGATCTTGGCCTCCATTGGAATAATATTGTACTCCGCATGATAAGTCATCATGTAGGCGGCAGCTATAAAATTTGGTACATAACCTTGCGTTTCTGCGGGTAAAAATGGTCGGACTTCCCAATATGTTGTTTTGCCGCCTGATTTCCGAATGGCATGATTGACATTGCCCGGTCCTGCGTTGTAGGCCGCCAGGGCTAAGTTCCAGTCACCGTAGATGCCATAGAGTTGTTTAAGGTAACGACACGCCGCATCAGTTGCTTTTTCAGGATCCATGCGCTCGTCTATGTAGGAATTTTCTTCTAAGCCAAAATAAAGGCCAGTTTTGTACATAAACTGCCACAAACCCAGGGCTCCGGCTCTAGACTTCACCTGCGGACGCAAACCACTTTCAATGACCGATAAAAAACGCAGTTCAAGTGGTAAGCCGTATTCAGTTAGTTTCTCCTCAAAGAGATCAAAATAAAGCGCAGAGCGGCCGAGTGCTACGCGAATAAAACCGCGGCGTTGGGCTGCAAAAAATTTAATTGTAGACAGCGTAGCTGAATTGCAATCGAGCTGAAAAGGGGTGAGCTGGTTCATTTGAGCCAGACGCGCACAAATAACAGAGTCAGAAAAGGCAGGGATTTGCCCTGGAGCATAATTGAGTGCTGTGATGATGGAATCGTAATTATTGGCGCTGGCATATTCCGAATAAAACAAATTCAGGCTCTGCTGAACGGTGTTGACAAACGGATCTGGGTCAAGGGAGTCTGAAGGGCGCACCAAATGCGCAGGCTTTTGTGCTACCAGTGAGGTAGTGCATATCAATGAAATAAAGACACAAAGCCACTTCATTGGAGGACTTCTTGTAATTTATCTGCCGCATGAAAAAGCAAATCTTCTTCGAAATCCTGGGCCATTAACTGAATGCCATAAGGCAAGCCGTTGCTATGCACGCCAAAAGGCAAGCTGATCGCAGGATTCCCCGTGAGGTTGGCATGAACTGTAAAAATATCTTGTAAATACATCTGAATAGGGTCTTTAACCGCATTCATTTCAAAGGCTGTTGTGGGGGTAGTTGGCAACAGAAGTACGTCGCATGCGTTCAAGAGCGCTGAGGTGCGGTCTTTGAGGATGCGTCTAACTTGCTGGCCTTTGGTGTAATAAGCATCGTAATAACCGTGTGAAAGCACGAAGGTGCCGGTCATGATGCGGCGCTGGACCTCAGGGCCGAATCCTTCACTGCGTGACTTCACATAAGTTTGTTCTACGCCTTTTGCATCTGCACTTCTGTATCCATAATGCACGCCATCAAAACGCGATAAATTAGAAGAAGCTTCAGCGGTGGTCAGGACATAATAGGTAGGTACCATGTAGTCGAGAAAAGGAAAGCTCACCTCAATGATTTGATGACCTTTTGCACGCAAGTCCGAAAGTGTTTGATCGAGTTTGACTTTGATTTCAGGATCTAAACCCGGATGATTAAGGCATTCTGCTAAAACGCCTATCTTGAGTTTATCAGGTAAATTTGTTCTGGTTTGATAAGTCTTGCTGGAGCTTGTGGCATCGTAGGGGTCTTCGCCTGCAGTTAGTGATAAAAGCAGTTGTGTATCGGAAAGTTCGTTGGTAAAAAATCCAATTTGGTCAAAAGAGGAGGCGTAAGCGATGAGGCCATAGCGGCTCAGGCGGCCATAAGTAGGCTTGATGCCGAACGTGCCGGTCCAGGAGGCTGGTTGGCGTACCGAACCACCTGTATCAGAACCAAGTGATACCGTACATAAATGAGCTGAAACCGCAACTGCACTGCCGCCGGAAGATCCGCCGGGAACGTAGTTGGGTTTCCAGTTGTTGTGTACTGGGCCGAAAGCGGAATTTTCATTAGAACTTCCCATGGCGAATTCATCGCAATTGAGCCGTCCGATGACAATGGCGTCTTGGTCAATGAGGCGTTGCAAAACTGTTGCTGTATAGATAGACTCAAAACCCGAGAGGATTTTTGAAGAGGCACTAACTTTATGGTCTTTGTAACAAATGTTGTCTTTGATACCGACAATGACGCCCGCTAGTTGACCCGCCGTGCCAGCTTGAATTTTCTGATCTACCAGACGCGCTTGCGCAAGGGCTGAGTCGGTAAATACTTCGAGAAAAGCATTGAGGTGCGCATGGGCTTCAATGGCTACAAGGTGTTCCTCAACGAGGTCCAAAGCCGTTTTGCCAGAATGCAAGGCGTTCTGAATCTCTGCGATTGTACGGTACATGCAGTTATTTTTCTTCTTTAGAAATTTCGGTAGAAGGCTCGTCCGTATTGTTTTCGCCTTTGGATGCGTCTTTGAATTCTTTAACGCCTTTGCCAAGACCTTTCATGAGTTCAGGAATTTTTTTACCACCAAAGAATAGCAAAACAATTGCAAGGATGAGGATGATTTCAGTTGGTCCGAATTTGCCCATAATTTCTATTTTTTTGTCTTACAAAACTAATGAAAATAAGCTTTGCACTTGGGGTTTATAATTTTCTTGCCACTTCTACTTCTTCATAAGCTTCGATGATATCTCCAATTTTGATATCGTTGAACTTATCGATATTTAGACCACATTCATAGTTGTTTTTGACTTCCTTGACGTCGTCTTTAAAGCGCTTGAGCGAGCCTAAGTTACCTGAATGCACCACAATGCCATCGCGGATGAGACGGATTTTGGAGCTGCGTTTGATGATGCCGTCTAGGACATAACAACCTGCAATGGTACCAACTTTAGTGATTTCGAAAGTTTCGCGTACTTCGGCAGAACCGAGCACTTTCTCTTCAATATCTGGCGATAACATGCCTTCCATAGCCGCTTTGATTTCTTCAATGGCCTTGTAAATAATGGAATACATGCGGATATCAATTTGCTCTGTTTCAGCTAATTTACGTGCAGATAAAGTCGGACGAACCTGGAAGCCAACAATAATAGCGTCTGATGCTGATGCCAAGTTGACATCGGCCTCCGTAATGGCACCCACTCCTTTGTGAACGATATTGATCTGAATTTCTTCAGTAGACAAGTTGAGTAAGGAATCGGAAAGTGCTTCGATAGAACCGTCGACATCACCTTTGACAATGATATTGAGTTCTTTGAAGTCTCCGATAGCCAAACGGCGTCCGATTTCGTCGAGAGTGATGTGTTTGGTGGTACGCAAACCTTGTTCGCGGTAAAGTTGTTCGCGTTTTTGTGCGATTGATTTGGCTTCTTTTTCGTCGTCTAGGACGTTGAATTTATCACCTGCACTTGGCGCGCCGCCGATACCAAGAACGGATACAGGCTGTGCCGGACCAGCTTCTTTAAGTGGTTGTCCGTGTTCATCTTGCATGGCGCGCACGCGGCCGTAGTAACGACCCACTAGGATGACGTCGCCGATGCGCATGGTGCCTGCTTCTACAAGCATGTTGGTCACGTAGCCTTTTCCTTTATCCAAAGAAGATTCAATGACGGTTCCGACCGCATTTTTTTCTGGATTGGCTTTGAGCTCGAGGAGTTCTGCTTCGAGGAGAACTTTATCTAGGAGCGCGTCTATGTTGAGGTTCTGCCTAGCAGAAATTTCTTGAACTTGGTATTTTCCACCCCAGTCTTCGACGAGGATGTTCATGGCCGAAAGTTGCTCGCGAATGCGGTCGGGGTTTGCGCCGGGTTTGTCGATTTTGTTGATTGCAAAAATCATCGGGACATTGGCAGCCTGCGCATGCGAAATAGCTTCTTTGGTTTGTGGCATGACGTCGTCGTCTGCAGCCACAATAATAATGGCAACGTCAGTGACCTGCGCACCACGTGCACGCATCGCCGTAAAGGCTTCGTGACCTGGTGTATCGAGGAAAGTCATTTTGCGGTTATCCTTTAGCGTAACAGAATACGCACCGATGTGCTGTGTGATGCCGCCGGCCTCGCCTTCGGTTACATTTGCGTTGCGAATGCGGTCAAGTAAAGATGTTTTACCGTGGTCAACGTGACCCATGACCGTAATAATTGGCGGACGAGAGATGAGGTCTTCGGGTTGGTCTTCGATGACCGTAATGGCATCTTGTAACTCTGCGCTAATGAATTCGGTTTCAAAGCCAAATTCGTCGGCCACAATTTGAATGGTTTCGGCGTCTAGTCGTTGGTTGATAGACGCAAAAATACCTAAGGACATACAAACAGAGATGACTTGGGTAGGCTGTATGTTCATCATGGATGCCAACTCAGAAACAGTTACAAACTCTGTGAGTTTGAGTGTTTTCTCTTCGAGTTCGGCCATTGCCATTTCTTCTTGACGCCTCTGTGCGTAGTTGTCACGCTTCTGACGGCGATTTTTAGAAGCTTTAGACTTTCCGCCTTGGTTAGACAAACGGGCAAGCGTTTCTTTGATTTCTTTTTGGATATCTTGTCCAGAAACCTCTGGCTTATCTGATTTAGGCTTGTTTGGAGTGTTTGGCGTATTTGGCGTGGTGACCTCTACTTTTTTGATGCGCTTGCGCTTGCGCTTGTTATTGGCATCTTCGGAGGAGGAGGCAACCGGCGTGCGTGGACGCGCTACCGGAAGTTCGATTTTACCCAATACCGTTGGGCCAGAAAGTGTCTGACGCGCAGCGCGAATGGTTTCAATTTCAGGTGCTTTTTCTACTACAGTTTCTTTGACTTCTGGAGCAGGCGAAACTGGCGCCGCAGGTGTTGGTTCTGAAACCGGAGCCTTTGTAGCAACAGGAGCCGCTTGAACTGGTGTTTCAGGTGCTTTTTCTTTCTGCTTATCTGGACGAGTGCGCTGATTGATAGCATCTAGGTCGATTCTACCAACAACGTTCACTTTATTTTCTGAAGGAACTTGTTTTTCTTCTTGTATTGGATCAGACGCTGCTTGAACAGGCGCTACTTCTTCTACTTTAGGTTCAGGTGCTTTTTGCGGAGTTTCGCTCAATACCTGACGCTTGATGTCTTCTAGATTGATGTCTTCTTCATCTTCGTCTTCGACAACTGACGTCGAATTGACTTCTTCTAGTGGTTTGTCTTTCAAAGACAAAGACTCTCGCTTCTCGCGACGCAAAGCAGATTTAGACTGCTCTTTCATGCTCTGGTCTGCAGCGTACTCTTGGCATAAAATATCATAATGCTCCTGCTCCAAACGCGAAGTTGGGATGGGGTCTATGACAATGCCTTTTGAACCCAAGAACTCGACTATTGTCAGAATTCCTACATTCAATTCTCCTGCTGCTTTTCCTAAACGAATCGGTTTTCCCGCCATAATCTATTGTTGCGCTCCTTATTGGTATTAAAGTTATTCAAATTCCGCTCTCAAAATACGGAATACTTCTTCAATGGTTTCTTTTTCAAGATCGGTTCTTGATACGAGGTCATCGATACCGATTTCAAGTACTGATTTTGCGGTATCACAACCGATAGCCTTGAGCTCATCGATGATCCAGCTATCGATTTCATCTGCAAATTCTTCGAGGTCGACATCTTCGATATCAACTTCTCCATCTCTGTAGACATCGATTTCGTAGCCACATAGTTTACCTGCAAGCTTGATGTTGTTTCCGCCTTTACCAATGGCCAAAGAAACTTGGTCTGGCTTCAAGAAAACTTTCACGCGTTTTTCTTCCTCTAAGATTTCCATAGAGGTAATTTTAGCTGGAGAAAGCGAACGCTGAATAAGCAATTGTTGGTTTGATGTATAATTGATGACGTCGATGTTTTCATTGCGTAGTTCACGTACAATGCCGTGAATTCTTGATCCTTTCATTCCGACGCAAGCTCCAACTGGGTCTATGCGGTCGTCATAAGACTCAACTGCAACTTTTGCGCGCTCTCCTGGTTCGCGGACAATTTTTTTGATGGTAATGAGGCCATCAAAGACTTCTGGAACCTCTAGTTCAAACAAGCGCTCCAAAAATTCAGGTGCGGTACGAGATAAGATGATCACAGGAGTGCTGTTGCGCATGTCGACTTTAGCAACAACTGCACGTACTGATTCGCCCTTCTTGAAGAAATCAGAAGGAATTTGTTCTGATTTAGGTAGAATAAGTTCGTTGTTGTCATCGTCCATGATGAGGATTTCTTTTTTCCAAACCTGGTAAACTTCACCTGTAACGATTTCGCCGATGCGTTCTTTGTACTTGTTATAAATTTGGTCTTTTTCGAGCTCCATAATGCGCGAAATAAGATTTTGACGCAAAGCCAAAACATTGCGACGGCCAAAATCGCCAAATTTAAATTCTTCTGTTACTTCTTCTCCAATTTCAAAATCTGGTTGGACTTTGATAGCGTCTGAATAAGCAATTTCCGTATTAGGGTCTTCTACTTCACCGTCGTCAACGATTTCTTTGTTCAAGAAAATCTGAACGTCTCCCTTGTCAATATTGACGACAATATCGATGTGTTCGTCGGTGTTGAACTTCTTTTTGAGCATGGCACGAAAGACGTCTTCGAGGACGTGCTGCATCGTTTGTTTGTCAATATTTTTTAGTTCCTTAAACTCCGAAAATGAGTCAACAAGTTCCAAACTGTTCATGGTGCTTATTTAAATGAAATTACAATTTTTGCTTCTTTTATTTGATCGTAGGGCAGCTCAATAAATTCTTCTACCCAAACTTTTTTCTTTTTTACTTCGTCTCGTTTTTGAAGCCTCTGCTTAAAAACAAGGTTCTCTTCAGACATTTTGATCAACTCTGCCTCAAATTGCTCACCTGTTTCTGGCGTTACCTTAAAACTTCGGCCTACGTTTTTTGCAAACTGATTGATGTGGCGAACTGGTTTGTCAAGGCCAGCAGATGAAACATGAAGTTCAAAATCTGTTTGCTCGCGATCGAGGTTGTGTTCGATATTGCGCGAAACAGACATGCAATCATGGACACTTACACCGCCTTTTAGTTTGTCTAATTCTACGTGAATGACATTTGTTGGCGATATGCGCAAATCGACGACATACAGGCCGTTGTCTAGCTCTGCTATGCGTTCGTCTATGAGTGCTTGTATCAACTTTTGATCTAACATATGCTGTGGTTCTTAAACTGAAGTGCGTATGGAAAAAAAGAGGGGACTTGCGTCCCCTCGTTCCTATCATCCACAAATGTGATGCAAATATACGCATTTTAAATTAATCCACAAAATCAACACGTATCTTTGCGACATGTTAGTAGAGATTGAAGATAAAATCGTATCCACACAAATTTTTGAAAAGCAATTCGTTTGCGACCTCACGGCCTGCAAAGGCGCGTGTTGTATCGAAGGTGATGGTGGGGCACCAGTGACTGCCGAAGAAGTTCAAATCATTGAAGCGCATCTTCATCAAATTAAACCTTTCATGAGACCTGAGGGTATCGCTGCCGTAGAGGCGCAAGGTATAACGTACCTAGACAAAGACCTTGAGCCCGCCACTACATTAGTCAACGATGCCGAGTGCGCTTTTGTATTTTTTGACAATAGCGGTATTGCGAAGTGTGCCATCGAAAAAGCGCAGCGCGAAGGCATCATAGACTTTCCTAAACCTATATCGTGCCACCTCTACCCTATCCGAACCAAGAAGTTCCAAGATTATACAGCACTCAATTATGAAAAATGGGACATCTGCGCGCCTGCATGTGCCTGTGGTGAAAAACTGAAAGTGCCCGTATACAAATTCCTTAAAGAACCTCTGAAGAGAGCTTTTGGTGAGGGCTTCTATCTAGAATTAGAGAAAGTAGCCATAGAGTTAGGTGAAAACTAATGCTCCTCTTCACCTTCTTCCAAAGGTGTGTTTTGCATAATGAAATCTTTTGACGCTCCTGGTTTGGAGTAGTCATAAGGCCAACGGTGTACGGTTGGTAGATCGCCTGGCCAGTTGCCGTGAATGTGTTCAACTGGTGTTGTCCATTCGAGTGTTGTAGAATTCCATGGATTCTGAGGAGCTTTAGGGCCTCTGAAAATACTGTAGAAGAAATTAAAGAGGAAAATCAGTTGACCAAGTGCAGCAAGAATGGCAAACACGGTAATGATTTGGTTGAGGTCAACCATTAATTCAAATGAATTGTTGTCAAACTCGCTGTATGAAGAGTAATCGTAATAACGACGTGGCGCACCAGCTAGACCTACAAAGTGCATAGGGAAGAAAACGCCATAGGCACCCACTAAAGTGACCCAGAAGTGTGCATAGCCCAAACGCGTGTTCAACATGCGGCCATACATTTTAGGGAACCAATGATAAACACCTGCAAACATGCCGAATACAGCAGACATTCCCATTACGATGTGGAAGTGAGCAACCACAAAATAGGTATCGTGCAACATGATGTCTAAAGCGGAGTCAGCAAGGATAATACCTGTTACACCACCTGTAATGAAAGTGGAAACCAAGCCGATGGCAAACAACATAGCGGGAGTGAGTACGAGTGATCCTTTCCAAAGCGTGGTGAGGTAGTTAAACACTTTAACGGCCGATGGAATGGCAATCAACAACGTGGTAAATACGAACACACTTCCTAAGAACGGATTCATGCCAGTTACAAACATGTGGTGACCCCATACAATAAAGGACAAGAAACCAATAGCAAGGATAGATCCGATCATGGCTTTGTAGCCAAAAATAGGCTTGCGTGAGTTGGTTGCGATAATTTCTGAAGACAAGCCAAGCGCTGGAAGGAGAACGATGTATACTTCAGGGTGACCCAAGAACCAGAATAAGTGTTGGTACAAAATAGGTGATCCACCATGGTTTGTCAGCATTTCGCCACCAACAATAATGTCAGATAAGTAGAATGAGGTGCCCATTAAGCGGTCCATCGTTAAGAGTAGGGCTGCAGATAGCAATACAGGGAAAGAAAGTACACCTAAGATAGCCGTCACAAAGAAAGCCCAAATGGTCAGTGGCATGCGTGTCATGGTCATGCCTTGTGTACGCAAGTTGATGATCGTAACGATGTAGTTAAGTGACCCAATCAAGGATGATGCAATAAAGATGGTCATTGAAATCAACCAAAGGGTCATTCCTAAACCCGAACCCGATACTGCTTGCGGCAAAGAAGATAAGGGCGGATAGACTGTCCAACCTGCCATTGCTGGTCCTGATTCTACAAATAAGGAAATTAGCATAATGACGGAAGACAAAGCAAAACCCCAAAAAGAAAGCATATTTAGGAACCCGGAGGCCATGTCTCGCGCTCCTAATTGCAATGGAATGAGGATGTTTGAGAAGGTGCCGGAAAGCCCACCTGTCAATAAAAAGAAGACCATGATTGTGCCGTGAATGGTGACCAAACCAAGGTACATATCTTCTTTAAGAACCCCATTAGGTGCCCATTTCTCTCCTAAAAAGAAAGACAAGAAGTCAGAGCTTTCGCCTGGCCAAGCAATTTGAATACGGAATAAAATGGACAACATCATTGCCACAAGACCCATGAAGACAGCAGTCATTAAGAACTGCTTTCCGATCATTTTGTGATCTTGCGAAAAAATGTATTTAGAAATGAAATGCTCCTCATGATGGTGGTTATCCTCATGATGTCCGTGTGCGTGTGCGTCGTGTGAAGCCATTATTTATTGTTTTATCGTTTCTTAAATTAATTCATAGTAACAACTGCAGTAG